>JAHJUC010000433.1 GCA_018829385.1 Alphaproteobacteria bacterium | reverse complement strand
GACTTGTCGGCGATCTTGTGCGCCATGTAGTGGAACGACGAGCCGGCGGTGGTAACGCCGAAGGTGTGGCCGGCGAGCTTGTCGGGGCTGGTGACACCGGCGTCATAGGCGGCCTTGGAGACCAGGATCTTCTGGCCCGAGATTTCAGGCGTTTCCTGAAGCGCTCCGCCAATGATGCGCACGGCGCCCTTCTCGGCCAGGCTGATGAGGCCGCCGGAAATGGCGGTCATGCCGAAATCGATGTCACCGGAGGCGATTGCCACGGCCATCGGCTGGGCCGCCTGGAAGCTGACGAATTCGACGGCGAGATCCTGTTCCGCGAAATATCCCTTGCCTTCGGCGATGATGCTCGGCGAATGCGAGGTGAGCGACAGGATGCCGATCTTGATGGCGTCGGCGGCCTGTGCCGCGGTGGACAGTCCCGCTGCCGTTACCAGCCCGATGGCGGTGGCGGCAAACATGGAAAGTGCTGTTCTGCGTGTCGTCTTGATCATGTGATCCTCCCATTGATCCTGTGTCGCTTCTTCTGATTCCACGTGCTGGCATGACACTCCTCCCGCACGCCGATTTTGGATTCACGGACCGCCGAACGGCCCGAGAATGAGTCTTTCGAGGGCTTCGGTCGCCTGTTGCTCATCGCGGGCAAGGACTGCGTCGACCAGCCTGCCGCGCAGGGCCGTCAACTCCTCGCCGACAATGCCGCGCTCCTTGAGCACTGCGAAACGAAACCGGCGGCTTTCAAAGAACAGCCGCGACTGGAATTCGATCAATCGCGGTGAATTGCAGCGCGAAACAAGAACCGCGTGAAATTCGCGATTGGCCTCGTCCCATTCGAGCGCCAGCGCGTCAATGTCGCCCATGACCATCCGGTCGGCGCGATCAACGGCGTGGCGGGCGGCGATCAGTTCGCCTTCCCAGCGCACCGCGCCGTGTTTCATCGACCATTTGAGGCCAAGGCCCTCGATCTCGGCGCGCAGCCGGGTGACATCCTCGAGATCGGCCTGCGAGGCCGAGGCGACGCGAAAACCGCGCTGGGTATTGGCTTCGACAATGCCTTCATTGGCAAGCAGGGTCAGCGCCTCGCGGAAGGAGTGGGCGCTGCCGCCGTACCGCTGGCGCAGATCCTCGATCTTGAGCCGGGAATCGGGAGGCAACACGCCGAAGGAAATGTCCCGGCGCACCTGCTCGGCGATGAACTGGACGACTGTTGCCGCATCGTCATTCTTGAAGCCGAACACCGGGATCTCCAACAAACCAGAAAATATTGAAGATTTTGGTATTCGTTGAAGACAGGGGGAGTCAACCGGTTTTGTTGGCCGGGCGGGAGCGGGCGACCGCCTGGGGATCCTCGAAATCGAGATTGCAGCAGATCCGGTGAGCTTCGAGCATGTCGGCGTCGAGCATTCCGCGCCGGTAGAAATACATCGCGGCGCCATAGCGGATCATGCCTGACCCGGGTTGGCCGAGCGGGAGCGTCAGCAGCGCGAGCTGCCGTTCATCTTCCGTTGTCCTTGGCTTGATCGGCTGCATGCGTGGCTGCCTTGCCTAGTAATCCGCCGGCGGGGTGGCCGTCCGCCTTGGATGCACGAAAAAGGGTTTGGCAACAAGGTGACATCTGGCCATGCGGCGCTGCCACCGGATCTCCTTCTGCAGGTAGATCTCCACCCAGAGATTGTCGGTGACCGACTGGCCATAGGGCGCCTCAAGCCAGGCATAGGCGATGTTGCGCTTGCAGGTCGGCGACCACAAGGCCGAGGTGACCTGGCCGACCTCGCGGGTCTTCTTGTGATAGACCAGCGCATTGTGGGCGGGCTTGTCGCGCTCGATCTCGATCGCCACAAGCTTGCGCCGCGGGGTCTGTTTCGACAGATCGACAAGGGCGCGGCGGCCGTTGAAATGCGGCTTGTCGAGGGCCACCAGCCATTCGAGGCCGAGCTCATACGGGGTGTTGGCTCGGTCTGCCCTGAGCACCGTCTGGGCCGAGAGGAAATCGACCTTGGGCAGCAGGAAGCCTGCCTCGATGCGGGCCATCTCCAGTGCCTCGTAGCCGATCACCCGCAGGCCGCGAAGCTTTCCGGCAGGCATCAGCGCGTCCCAGACCTTCAGAGCGTCCCCGGGCTCCATCCAGAGCTCGTAGCCGAGGTCGCCGGTAAAACCGGTGCGCGAAATGGTGACAGCGGCGCCGCCGATTTCAAATCCGGCAATGCCGAAGGGCTTGAGTGTCTCGATGCCGGCAAGTCCCAGATCCTTGAGAAGGGCGCAACTGGTCGGGCCCTGAAGCGCCAGTCCGGCGATGTCGCGGGTGACATCGCTGATTTGGACATCAAAGCCCCAGCCGATGTCTTCGAGCCAGGACAGCTGCGGCTCCTGGCAGCAGAGCCTGAATTCGGTCTCGGACAGGCGGAACACCGTGCCGTCGTCGACGACGTTGCCGTCCTCGTCGCACCAGATGCAGTAGGCGACACGGCCGGGCTTCAGCTTGCGGATGTCGCGAGTGACCAGCCGGTTGACCACGCTTTCGGCGTCGGGGCCGGTGATGGCGTATTTGCACATCGGCGATATGTCGAACAGGGTCGACTGGTTGCGGATGGCGAAGTACTCGAACTCGACCGTATCGAGCACCGACGGAGAGGCGTAGCCCATCCAGTTCATCCAGGCCTGCTGACGGTTGTGGGCGACCAGGCGATCATGGAATGGGCCGGGTTCGAGACCCAGAGCGACCTGTGGAACCGGTTTTGCCTTGGCAGCCATCTCAGTGTCCCCCGTCGCGAAGTGCGGCGCGTGCCGCATTGAAGCCGGGAGCGCCGGAAATGTCGCCGCCGGGATGAGCGCCTGCGCCGCAAAGATAAAGGCCTTTGACCGGCATGCGGTATTGTGCGGCGCCGTCGAACGGCCGCAACATCAACAGCTGGTCGACGCGCAACTCGCCGTGATGCCAGTGGCCGCCGGACGCGCCGTAGCCGGTCTCGATGTCGACGGGCGACATCACGCGGCTGGCGGTGACAGCGGAGGACAGGCCGGGCAGGGCTTCTTCCAGGGCAGCCATGACCGAGCTTGCGAGTGCTGACTTGGCGTCGTCAGTCCAGCCACCCTTGAGATCATGAGGCGTGAACTGCGCTGTGACACAGAGCCGTTTGGCGGTGGTATCATAGGTGGCTTCGAACACCGGCCGTTCCGGCAGATCGCCATACTTGGCAGCATTGAAGGACGCTTCGATCGCCTGCATGGTGGGCGCGAACACCAGCCGCTGACCTTGTTCGATCTTGCCGCCGCTGCGAAGCGACGGCATTTGCGCGATGTCGAAATCGAGGCGGCTGACCATGCCTTTGGATGCCATGTTGCGGCAGCGCCGGATGAATTCGCCATCCAGGTGCTCGACGCCGAGAAGTGTCAGCAGCGTGGTCTTCGGCGAGGCGTTGGAGAGCACCAGGGGGGCGGCGATTTCCTCACCGGACTGGAGCCGCACACCGGCTGCCCTGTCCTGATCGACCAGAATTTTTTCCACGGCCACGCCGGTGCGGATTTCCCCGCCGGCGCTGGTTACGCAGTCGCTCAAGGCCTTGACCAGCGCGTCCGGTCCGCCTTCGGGCATCACCCGCAGGCCGTGACCGTGGGAGGACTGCGAGGCCATACGGTAGAGCAGCGTCAGCACGGTTCCTGGCGAACGCGGACCCATGGCGCCGCCAAGCGTCGCATCCATCGCAAGCGCACCCGCCAAGGGGCCGTCGCCGATCTCGTCATTCAGCAGATCCCAGGCATTGGACAGGATGATGCGCAACAGGTCGCGCATCTCGGTCTTGCCGAGCAGGCGCATCTTCAACGCCATCTTCGCCAGTCCCGCCATCTCGCCAAGACTTGCCTTGCCGAGGCCCGGCGGGGATTGCAGCATCATCACGCCGAGCGCCCTGGCCTGACGTCCGAGGCGGGCATGAAGGATGGCGTAGTCATGTTCCGTGATCGCATCGGTGCCAGTCACCTGTCCGCCGATGATACGCAGTGGCGGTCCATCGGAGCCGAATGCAAGCGTCTCAACCGGCTTTGCGCCGTGGAGCCGTTTCTGGTCCAGCTGGAGCATCCTGGCGATTTCCGGGCGCAGCGCGTAGGGCAGGGGCGCGACGCGGAAACTGGCGTCGCCGAGCATGCCGCCGACATGGTCGCGGGCTTCCAGAACCAGTACCTTCTTGCCTTTTCGGGCGAGGACGGCTGCTCCGACGAGACCGTTGTGGCCGGCGCCGATGATGATTGCATCGTAGCGCCCGCTCATGCCGACATCCCCATGTCGATCCTGTGGCCAAGGTCGCTCAGCACTTCGCGCGCGGCATTTGCGCCGGGCGCGCCCATGACGCCGCCGCCGGGATGGGTGGAGGAACCGCACATGTAAAGCCCCTTGATCGGCGAACGGTACTGGGCGTAGCCGGGCACCGGACGGTTGAACAGCAACTGGTCGAAGGTCAGCTCGCCCTGGAAGATGTTGCCCTCGGTCAGGCCGACCTGATCCTCGATGTCCTTCGGCGTCCGGATCTCCTTGTGAACGATCAGCTTGCGGAAGTCCGGGCTGTGGCGCTCGATCTTGGAGATCACGGTTTCGGCGAAGGCCTCGCGGTTTGCATTGTCCCATTCGCCCTGAGCCAGCTCATAGGGCGCGTATTGCACGAAGATCGTGGCGTAGTGCTTGCCGGGCGGGGCCATGGTCGGGTCGATCTGGGTCGGGATCAGGAAATCGACATAGGGGCTTGCCGACCATTTGCCGTCCTTCCAGTCGTCATAGGCGCGCTCGATCTCGGCCATGTCGTCGAGAAAATGCAGATCGCCGCGCAGGAACGAGGCGTCCTTCGGCGCGCCGGTGAAGGTCGGCATGCCATCGAGCGCGATGTTGAGCTTTCCCGACGAGCCGCGGAAGCGGTAGCGTTTCACACCCTTGACGAACTCCTGCGGCAGTTCACCCTCGTCAGTGTGGTCGATGAAGGTGCGGCGCACGTCCATGCCCGAGACGACCGTTTCGGCGTAAAGTTCGTCGCCGTTGTCGAGCACCACGCCACGGACCTTGCCATCGCGCACGATGAAGCGGTCAAGACCGGAACCTGTGCGGATTTCGCCGCCCGAAGCCTCGAACGAGCGGGCCATTGCCTGGGTGATCGAGCCCATGCCGCCGCGGGCAAATCCCCAGGCACCGATGGCGCCGTCAACCTCGCCCATGTAATGGTGCAGGAGCACATAGGCCGTGCCAGGCGAGTAGGGGCCCAAGCCCGTGCCGATGATACCGGAGCCGGCGATATAGGCCTTGATCATCGGGGTTTCGAAATACTGGTCGAGATATTCGGCGATCGACATGGTCCAGAAGCGGACGGTCTCGGCCATCTCGCGAGCGCCCAGATTGTGAAACCGCTTCAGGATGTAGAGCAGCTCCGAGATGTCGCGGGGCTTGAGCGATGCGGGATCGGGAGCGGTGCGCAACAGCAGCGGCTTGATGAACCGGCACTGGCGCATCACCGCCCGGGAATAGCGCTCATAACCGTCCGCATCGCGCGGCGAGTGGCGTATCAGTTCACGGCGCAGCGCGTCATGGTCGGACATGTAGGCGAAATAGCCGCCCTTGGAATCGAACACCGCTCCGCCTTCGTAGGGGATGACTTGCAGCCCATGTTTGGGCAGTTCCAGCGCGCGGATGATCTCGGGCCTGAGCAGGGAACAGACATAGGAGCAGTTCGAATAGGTCCAGCCCGGCGTCAGCGACAGGCTGACCGCGGCTCCGCCGACATGGTCTTCCTTCTCGACGATCAGCGTCTTCAATCCGGCCCGGGCCATGAAGCAGGCCGCTGTCAGGCCGTTGTGGCCGGCGCCTACGATGATTGCGTCATATTTCATGGTCCGCCCCGGTGAATGGAAAAATCAAGGCTAGAATAAACTGAGCGTTCAGTCAAAAAATTTGTTCTGTCATCTTTTTGAGCGGTGCGCTAGAGATTCGGCATGGCGCACGGAGCTGAAACACAGAAGGTGTCTCCGACCAGCACGCGCACTCAGGCACGGGTGATCGAGGCTGTGGTCGAGGTCGTGGCGCGCCATGGGATCAGCGGCACGACTTTCGCCAGCGTTTCAGCGGTGGCCGGTGTGTCCCAGGGGGTGCTGGTGTTCCATTTCAAGAACAAGGAACGCCTGTTGACCGAGACTCTGTCGCGGATGCTGCAGGAATACCGGCAGGCCTGGACTGAAGCGATGGCTTCTCCCGATCCCCTCGAGCGCATTCTGCACCTGATCCGCGTCGATTTCAGCCCGGAGATCTGCAGTCAGACCAAGCTGGCCCTGTGGTTTTCGTTCTGGGGCGAGGCCGGGGCGCAGCCGCTCTACAACCAGATCTGCGTCGAAGCCGAGATCGCGCGCAACGATGCGATGCTTTCGAGCTGCCGGGATCTCGTGGCCGTGTCCGGAGGGCCGGATCCGGAGCTGCTGACCAAGTCCATCGATGCCTTTACCGACGGCCTGTGGCTGCAGATGCACATGCAGGGTCATCCGCTGACGCGCGAGGAAGCGCTCGAGGCTGCCTTCGCGCATCTGCGGCTTCTCATCCCGAACCATGCGGACAGGTTCTGAAAGAAACTATCTCTGCCCGGGGCGTGTTGAACTCTGCCCGGGGCGTGTTGAACGGCCTCTGTTCCGACGGTGGACGAACCTTGCCTGGCCCCCGGTTGAAGGCCACGATGCCGCGGCAACTGGCGCTCCGTATTATCCAATGCGACGACAGGTCGATGCCTGCTATTGAATGAACGTTCAACAAATTTGTTGCATTGATGGTGCTTTGCGCCAATAATTCGCAAAATCGCTTGAGTGAGGAAGACGACCCATCATGACGGATGGCAATGCCGATTTTGCACCAAAGACGCCAGCGGGAGGTCATCCTGAGGGTGATGCGCCGGAATATGACGATACCGCGATAAGGTTCCTTGAAGCCTTGTGGGGCGAGGGGTTTCTGTCTCCCGGCGGGCCCGATGAAGTGCGCCGCGTCGTTGCCGACATCGATTTTGCGGGCAAACAGGTGCTCGATATCGGCTGCGGGTCGGGCGGCATCACGCTTTTCCTGGCGCGGGAGTACCAGCCGGCAGGCATCGTCGGCTTCGATGTCGAGCAGCCGGTCGTCGATCTGGCAACGCAGCGAGCGGCAGAGCAGGGACTTATGGACCGGGCTCGCTTCGTGCGCGGCGCGCCGGGGCCGCTTCCCTTCACTGACCAGAGTTTTGACCTGGTTTTCTCCAAGGACGCGCTCATTCATGTGGCCGACAAGGAGGCGCTGTTTGAGGACATCTTCCGAGTGCTCAGGCCGGGTGGCCGGTTTGCCGCGAGCGACTGGCTGACATCGCATGACGGCGAGCCATCCGCCGCGATGCGGGACTATCTCGCCGCCGAGGGGTTGAGCTTCGGAATGGCGTCGGCGCGGCGCTATGAAGCGGCCATGGAGAAGGCGGGCTTTACCGATGTCCGGACCGTCAACCGAAACGCCTGGTATCGCGACGTGGCGCGGGCCGAACTCGAACGGCTCAAGGGCCCGTTGTACGGGCCGGTCGCCGCCGCGGTCGGTGCGGATTATGTCGACAAGAACATCAGGACCTGGAGCGCCATGCAGCGGGTGCTCGACAGCGGTGAACATTGTCCGACCCACCTGTTTGGAACCAGACCGGATGCATAGCCACTCTCATGAAGAAGGATCGGGACTCTGAGCGCAGGACGTAAGAACGAGAGTGCAGCGCCGGCAACTCCGGCGACGGATGCGGCACGGCGGCGCGAGCCCAAGGCGCTGCGCCGCGAGCAATTGATCAATGCCACCATCGATTCACTGGCCAAGCGCGGCTATGCGGCAACGACGCTTGCCGACGTGGCCGATGGCGCAGGACTGTCGCGCGGGATCGTCAATTTTCACTTCACCAGCAAGGAAAACCTGCTCTCCGAAACCATCAAGTTCCTGCAGGACGAGTACACCGCCAACTGGCAGGCGATGGTGCAAAAGGCCGCTCCCGATACCGCTTCGCAATTGCTCGCCATGGTGACGGCCGATCTCGACAGGAAGATCTGCACCCACCGCAAGCTTGCCGCCTGGTTTGCGCTGATCACCGAGGCAAGATCCAAGCCCGCCTATCACGAGATGGCATGGGAGCGGGACGCCAAGTACCGCACCACACTGGCGTCGATGTGCCAGCTGGCCAAGCAGGAGGGCGGATATGCGTTTGATCCGCAAAGCACGGCCGATGCGATCTATGCCATGCAGGAAGGCTTGTGGCTCCGGATGATGCTGTTTGGCCGCGGCTACAAGCGCGAGGCGGCGCTCAAGGTCGCGCTCGATACCCTGCGCACGATATTTCCCAGGCACTTCGCAGATGACGGTCCGCCGTCAACACTCACCGCAGAAGAGAAATGAAGGAGATAACAATGCAAAAAGAACATTCCAGAGGTTTGATTTTCAGTTTCGCCGTCGCCCTGTCACTCAGTGTTGCGCCGATGGCGGCTTCGGCCGCAGATGGTGAACTCACAGTGTTTGACTGGGCCGGCTACGAAGATCCGGAATTCCATCCCGCCTATGTCGCCAAGCATGGCGATTCACCGACCTTCGCTTTCTTCGGGGATGAGGAGGAAGCGTTCCAGAAGCTTCGCACCGGATTCAGGGCCGATGTCGCGCATCCCTGCTCGCAGAGCGTGGTGAAGTGGCGCGACGCGGGCTTGCTCAAGCCGCTCGACACCTCGCGCATCCCGGAATGGGACAACATCCTGCCCGGCTTCAAATCGATGAAGGACCTGATGACCACCGAGGACGGCAAGGCCTGGATCGTGCCATTTGAATGGGGCAACACCGCCGTCACCTACCGCACCGACAAGGTCGATGAAGCCGACATCGCTTCGCTCAAGGCCTTCGCCGATCCGAAGTTCAAGGACCGCGTCTCGATCGGCGACAGTGTCGATGACGCCTATGCGCTGGCCTCGCTGGCGATCGGCCAGAAGGACTGGGCCAAGATGACCGACGCGCAATTCGAGGAGGCCTCGGCATTCCTGCGCGAGGTTCACAAGAACGTGCGTCTCTACTGGACCGACAACACGGAGCTGAGCCAGGCGATGGCCGGCGAGGAAGTCGATCTGGCCTGGGCCTGGAACGAAACCGCCACCACACTGCAGGCGGATGAAGTGCCGGTCGCGATCAAGAAGGACACGGAAGAGGGCCTGTCGACCTGGGTTTGCGGCTACGTGTTGCTGGAGGGCGGTGAAGGCAACGTGGACAAGGCCTACGATTACATCAACGCGACGCTCGACCCGGCGGTTTCGTCCTACATCGTTTCGGCATGGGGATACGGGCACAGCAACGCCAAGGGCATGGCGGCGATCGACGCCGCAACGCTTGAAGGCGCCGGTTATGGCGACGTGGCGTCGTTTGTCGACAAG
>JAHJUC010000432.1 GCA_018829385.1 Alphaproteobacteria bacterium | reverse complement strand
GAACTGGTCCGGCAGCTGATCACCTGGTACGAGGTTTCGATCACCGGCACGCTGGGGCGCTATATCTTCCTCGACCTGACTGCGCGGGACATCTACTGGCAGATGCTGGCGCTTGCCGCGATCGCCATCGGGCTTACCGCCTGGATCAACCGCACGCGGCTCGGACTGGCGCTCAGGGCGATCGGCGACGATGAGGTGGTTGCGGCGCATTCGGGCATACACCTGGCGCGGACCAAGCTGATCGCGTTTACCCTCTCGGCAACGCTGATCACGCTGGTCGGCGCGGTCGCCTCGCCCCGCTGGGTCTATGTCGAGCCGCTGATCGTGTTCAATCCGACGGTGAGCTTCCTCACCGTGATCATGGCGCTTCTCGGCGGCGCCAACCGCCTGTGGGGACCGCTGGTGGGCGCCATCCCGCTGTTTTTGCTGTTCGAATGGCTGTCGGTCAATTTCCCCGATACCTATCCGATCTTCCTCGGGCTGATGTTCATCGCGGTGGTGTTCGTGCTGCCGAACGGCGTGCTCGCCGGACTTGACGATCTGCGCGCAAGGCTTGGGAGGCGCGGCAAATGACCCTTCTACACGTCGACACCGTCTCGCGGTTCTTTGGCGGGCTGAAAGCCGTCGACCAGGTCTCCTTCGAGATGGAGAGCGGCACGATCATGGGGCTGCTGGGTCCGAACGGTTCAGGCAAGACGACATTGCTCAACCTGATCTCCGGCTTTCTGGCGCCATCCTCGGGCAAGATCATCTTCAACGGCAAGAACCTCGCCGGCGCCCGGGTCGACAAGATCGCCCGCGCCGGGATCGCCCGCACCTTCCAGCTGGTGCGGATCCTGCCGTCGCTGACGCTGCTTGAAAACGTCATGCTTCCGGCTGTCTTCGGCCACCGCGCCCACTGGGGCAAGGAGGCCGAACGGGTGGCGCGCGAGGCGCTCGATAAGACCGGGCTTGCCGACCGTGCGGGCGCCAGCGCCGGCGATCTCAACTACATCGACCAGAAGCGGCTGGAACTGGCGCGGGCACTGGCCGCCGAACCCGAACTGCTGCTGCTTGACGAGTGGCTCGCCGGCCTCAACCCGACCGAATTGCAGGAAGGCATAAGGCTGATTGAAAGCCTGTCCGGCTCGGGCATCACCATCATCATGGTCGAGCACATCATGGAGGCGGTCCGGGCGCTCTGCCCCCGCTGCGCCGTGATGAACGCCGGCCGGCTGATCGCCGATGGCGAGACCTCGGCGGTCCTGTCCGACAAGGCGGTGATCGCGGCCTACCTGGGAGACGCCGAAGATGCTTGAAATTCGCGACATTAGCATCGTCTACGGAAAGCATGTGGCGATCGACCGGGTTTCCCTCGATGTCGCCAAGGGCGAGATGGTGGCCATTCTCGGCGCCAACGGCGCCGGCAAGTCGTCGCTGCTCGGCGCCATCGGTGGACGCACAAGGCCCGCGGGCGGCAGCGTGGTCTACGAGGGCCAGGATATCCTGGCGCTGCAGCCGCACGAGTTGGTGGAGCACGGCATCGTCATCGTGCCGGAAGGCCGCGGCATCTTTCCGCAGCTGACGGTTGCCGAGAATCTGAGGCTTGGCGCCCTGCCCCGGCGCGCAGAGGCCGATGCCGGCAAGAATCTTGTACTCGTCCAGTCGCTGTTTCCAAGGCTTGCCGAACGCAAGGACCAGCTTGCGGGAACCATGTCGGGCGGAGAACAGCAGATGGTTGCGATCGGGCGGGCGCTGATGTCCTCGCCAAAGCTGCTGCTGCTCGACGAACCGTCGCTCGGGCTGGCCCCGATCGTCGCGCAGGAAGTTTTTGCAGCGCTTGCAAAGATCCGGGAAACCGGCCTGACCATCGTCATCGTGGAACAGAACGCCCGGGCAACGCTCGCACTCGCCGACCGCGCCTACCTCATCGAGACCGGTGTGATCACCGGCTCCGGAACCGCATCCGAATTGCGGAACGATCCCGCAGTGATCCGCGCCTTCCTGGGCGGGGAACAGACACAGAAGAGGCCCAATAGCATGACCAATCTTGATCTCTATATCGGCGGCAAGCATGTCGCAGCAACCAACAACGCCGCGTTCGAGCGGAAGAACCCGGTCACCGGCGAGACCGTGACGGTCGCAGCCGCGGCCTCGGTCGAGGACGCGACACGGGCCGTCGATGCCGCCGCCGCGGCCTTCCCGGCCTGGTCGGAAACCGGTCCCGCCGCGCGCCGCAAGATGCTGCTCGATGCCGCGACGTCGCTCAACAACCGGGCCGACGACATCGTCCAGGCGATGAAGGACGAAATCGGCGCGACGGAAGCCTGGGCCCGGTTCAATGTGATGCTCGCCTCCAACATGCTGATCGAGGCCGCGTCGCTGACCACGCAGATCAAGGGCGAGATCATCCCGTCGAACCGCCCGGGCTCGATGGCCATGGCCATTCGTCAGCCGGCGGGCGTCGTGCTCGCCATGGCGCCGTGGAACGCGCCGGTGATCCTGGGCATCCGCTCGATCGCCACCCCGCTTGCCTGCGGCAACACGGTGGTGATGAAGACCTCGGAACTGTGCCCGCGCACGCACGCGCTCATCGTTGAAGCCGTGGCCCAGGGCGGTCTGCCCGACGGAGTGTTGAACGCCATCTCCAATGCGCCCGAAGACGCGCCGGCGCTTGTCGAGGCGATGATTGCCAACCCGGCCGTTCGCCGGGTCAACTTCACCGGCTCGACGCGCGTCGGCAAGGTGATCGGAGAACTGGCGGGCCGTTATCTCAAGCCAGCGCTGCTGGAACTTGGCGGCAAGGCGCCGATGATCCTGCTCGAGGACGCCGACATCGATGCGGCGGTCGCGGCAGCCGGCTTCGGCGCCTACATGAACCAGGGCCAGATCTGCATGTCGACCGAGCGGATCATCTGCGTCGGCTCGATCGGCGACCGGTTTGTCGAGGCCTTTGCCAGGAAGGTGGAACAGCTGACCGCCGGCGACCCGCGCGACGGCTCGTCGCCGCTTGGCTCGCTCGTCAACCTGACAGCGGCGGAGCGGATCAAGGACCTGATCGAGGACGGCGTCGCCAAGGGCGCGAAGCTGATTGCCGGCGGCGGTGAAGGCACCATCCTGAATGCGGCGGCGCTCGACCATGTTACCCCCGACATGCGGCTCTACACCGAAGAAAGCTTCGGCCCGGTGGTCAGCATCATCCGCGCCGGATCGATCGACGAGGCGGTGCGGATCGCCAATGACAGCGAATTCGGGCTTTCCTCGGCGGTTTTCGGAAAGGACGTGATGCAGGCGATGAGCGTCGCCAAGCGGATCGAAAGCGGCATCTGCCACATCAACGGGCCGACCGTTCACGACGAGGCGCAGATGCCGTTCGGCGGGGTCAAGGCATCCGGATACGGCCGTTTCGGCGGAAACTGGGGCATCGCCGAGTTCACCGAATTGCGCTGGATCACCATCCAGGACGGCACGCCGCACTATCCGATCTAACCAGAGACCGCGCTCACAGTGCACCAGGCGCCGTGAGCGCGGCCAGTTCTAGCGGCCCGGGAAGGCCTTGTTGACCAGCGGCCGGGATGTTTCATCCGGGCCGTAATCGCTTTCGCCGTCGACGGCGAGAAGTTCCTGCAGCTTGACGCGCGCCCGGTTGACCCGGCTCTTGATGGTGCCAACCGCAACGCCGGCGATCTCGGCTGCTTCCTCATAGGAAAAGCCCGATGCACCGATCAGCACGATGGCTTCACGCTGGTCGTCGGGCAGAGTGTCGAGCGCGGTCTTGAAATCCGCCATGTCGAGCTTGCCGTACTGTTCGGGATGGGTAGCCAGATTGCCGGCGAAGACACCATCGGGATCGGGCAGTTCGCGGCCCTTGCGGCGCATCTGGCTGTAGAATTCGTTGCGCAAGATGGTAAAGAGCCAGGCTCGCATGCTGGTTCCGGGCTGGAAGCTTTCCTGCTTGCCCCAGGCTTTCATCACGGTTTCCTGCACCAGGTCATCGGCCTTGTCGTGACGGCGCGCCAGCGAGACCGCGAAAGCCCGCAGACTTGGCAGCACGGCCAGCATCTCGCGCTTGAAGTTGAACAAGGCCGGAGCTGCCGCGGGACTGATCTCGGGAGTGCCCACGTCAATTCGCCCCATTTGAGCCACCCGAACGTTCCGCTTCGTCCAGCTTTTCCAGCAAGCTGAGCAGATGATCTGGTATCGGCTCCTGCTCGACCGACGTGAAATACTGCTTCAACTGCGAAGCAATCGCGTCGTTGGGGCCAAGGCTTGTCCTCCGTCCCCGGCTTCCTGCTGCGCCCTTGTCGTTACGATCTATCATGCCCTTGCCAGCCCTTTCAGAATGAAAACATATGGTAAGAATGCGTGATGAAAAAAAAAGTTCCAACAGGCGGGAACTTTTTTTTGGCCCGTGCGTTTTGTCTGAGTTGCCACGTCAAGTGGACCGCAAAAGGGGTATATAATGACGACACTGTCCATGCGCATTGCGCCGCATCTTCCTTATCTCCGCCGCTTCTCGCGCGCGGTCACCGGATCTCAGACTTCCGGCGACGCCTACGTCGCCGCAACGCTCGAAGCCCTGATTGCCGATCTGAGCATCTTTCCCAAGACAGGCGACGACCGGGTCTCGCTGTACCGGCTGTTCTCTCAACTCTTTGACAGCCTTTCGGTTCCAATTGCCCAACAGGAAACGCCGTTTGGCTGGGAAAGAAGGGCCGCGACCAATCTCGAGGCCGTCACCCCGCAGGCCCGCAAGGCCTTCCTGCTGATCGCTGTCGAAGGCTTCAGGCCAGCGCAGGCGGCGGAAATCCTTGATGTCGACGAAACCAGCTTCAGCAAGCTGCTTGAAACCGCCTCAATGGAGATTTCCAAGCAGGTGGCCACCGACATCATGATCATCGAAGACGAACCGCTGATTGCCATGGACATCGAGGACATGGTGGAATCGCTTGGCCACCGGGTCACCGGCGTGGCGCGGACCCATGGCGAAGCGGTCGATCTCTACAAGCGGACCAAGCCGAAAATGGTTCTGGCCGACATTCAGCTCGCCGATGGCAGTTCCGGGATCGACGCCGTCAACGACATTCTGAAGGACGAGACGTTGCCGGTCATTTTCATCACCGCCTTCCCCGAGCGGCTGCTCACCGGCGAAAAGCCGGAGCCGGCGTTTCTGGTGACCAAGCCATTCAACCCGGACATGGTCAAGGCGCTGATCAGCCAGGCGTTGTTTTTCAACGCAGCGGTCGAAAACCTCGAAATGACAGGAACCAATTAGGGAGTACGGCGTTGGTGTGTCATCGAACAATCAAGGAGACTTTCGATGCTGTACTACGCCCTCGTTTTTCTCGTCGTCGCCATCATTGCCGGCGTTCTCGGATTTGGCGGGATCGCCGGTGCCTCCGCCGGCATCGCCCAGATCCTTTTCTTCCTGTTCCTGGCCTTCCTGGTGATTTCGCTGGTCCTGAACTTCGTGCGGAAAGTCTGACCCACTCACCAAAGGGCTTTCCCACTCAGCTTAAGGCGCCGGACGTTCTCCGGCGCCTTTGCGCATTGATCACAACACAACAGAGCGGGTGAAGACACAACCATGAAAATGACCTCGGTTAGCGAATCCGACCGGTTGAGATTCGTGCTGGCGGGTTTGCGCAGCGCCGGCGTTTCCATGATGTACCAGGACGCTGACCTGGTGATCCGGTTTGCCGTCAATCTACCGGCATCATGGCCGCTGGGAGGCACGCTGGAAGGCGCAACCGATGAGGCGGTCTTCACCCCGGAGCATGCCAGCAGCATCATCAAGGCAAAGCGCTCGGTGCTCGAGACGGGCAAGGCCACTACGTTCGAAAAATATCGCGATGTCGACGCGAAACGGTACTGGTATCTGCTCAAGATCGAGCCCGATACCGACGCCGATGGCAAGGTCGTCGGGGTGCTGACCACCATCACCGACATTGGCGACATGAAATACCGCGAAACGGTTCTCAAGACGCTGCTGCGCGAACTCAGCCATCGCTCGAAAAACCTGCTGGCCATCATCCAGTCGGTGGCCTCGCAGACGGCGCGGCACAGCCAGGGGCTGGACGACTTTCTGTTTTCGTTTCGCAACCGGGTTCAGTCCATGGCCCAATCCCAGGATCTTGTCACCGCATCCGACTGGCGCGGCGCCGAACTCTTCGCGCTGACGGAATCCCAGCTGCACCCCCTGATCGGAGACCTGCCGGTCCGTTTCAGAATGGTCGGCGAGGATGCCTATCTGTTCCCGAACGCGGCCCTGCATCTCGGGCTGGCGCTGCATGAGCTGACGGTGGACTCGCTCGCCAGCGGCGCCTTGGGGCCAGCCGGCGGAACCGTCGAACTCTCGGCTGAAGAACGGCGCAATGAAGACAATCCAGCTCAGCTGATCCTGACCTGGAAAGAAACCTACGCCACACCACAGCAAGAACCGGAGGCCCCGGCCAAGCCCAGGAACGGATTTTCCGGTACTGTGCTGGGACGCATCGTTCCGCAGGCGCTGTCGGCCGAGGTTCGCCACGACATCGGCGCCGATCAGATGATCTATCAGCTGACCATTCCTGACAGCCAGTACGAACTGGAGACACAAGGCTAGCCCAAGTGCTGCCTTGGGTGCTGACCCTCTCCCCTGCCCGCTGCCCCAGCCGCTCTCCGGATACCGCGAAGGGATGACGGCGGCCTGACGGATCCGGACATCCGTGCGCCTGCTGCGGCGTCCGATAGCCTCACTCAGCTCTTGCGCCACGGCATTCCGTGGCTTGATGGAACCACCACCCCTATCGTTTTGCGTGGAACCTCCGCGGCGCCCCGGCGTTGCCTTCGAAAGGAGACGCGTCATGGAACACATTGCTGCATTCATGCTGTTGATTGCCTGCGGTGACGATCTGCAGACCTGCCAGGAACACCCGGCGCCTGCGGTTGCCTATGAAACGGTCGAGCAATGCCGGGCCGACCTGACGTCGGCACTCCACACGATGTCGGCATCGCAGACGAAATCCTTCGGCAAGTGCATCGAAATCGATCCGGCCCTGTTTTACGAGGATGTCGAAATCGTCTGGGACGTTACCCGCGAGGGCGGCCTCGAGGTCAGCCTTGACGTGATCAACCCGCACATGGCGGTCCAGTCCGTCGCGCGTGCCGACAATGCCGCAAGCGCCAACCAAAAGACAGGCAGCCAATTGAACTGAGTTTGGCGCTGGCGGCGATCAGTCCTCGATCTCGAACGCCAGGCGCTGCCGCAAGAACTCGAGATCGGACCTGATCGGGTCACCCGCACGGGCGGTCTCCAGCAGCGCCTTGCCATGAGCACGGATCAGCGCCTTCGCATCGGGGCCGGCGATGGCGTACAGTGAATTGAGAACCACGCCGATATGTTCGAGCATCAGGATGTTGCCTCTGGCGGCCTGGCGCAGCGGATGCAGCGTCATGTTGAACAGATCCTCCAGCGACAGGCCCGGAATCTTCAGGCGCGCCACCCCGTCTTCGTCACACCGCAGTTCTCCGCGCAGACCCTCCGAAACCGGCTTGACCAATGCCGCGGCAATGCGGTCAGCGCAGGTGACGGCGGTGAAGCTGTCGTTGACGCCGGGTGACAGGGCGCGCAAGGCGATCTCCAGCAGGATGCGAATGGAAAAGCGGATGTCATCGACCGCGCCGCGATACGGCTGCAGGACGATGGCCGAAATGACGGCTGCTTCCGCGTCCTTATCACCGTCATCAAATCCCGCGACAGCCAGGTCCTGGCCCGCCAGAACAAAATCGCCCGGCGCCACCCGGACAGCGATCGAGGTGCCGTGATCGCTGGCCAGCCGAAGCAGGCAGGTCTCGTCCAGCATCGTCACATATCCGGACTCCGTGGCGCGCACGACTGCCTTGAGACTGTCCTCGTCGAAGCCATTGGCGCCGTTGTCTGTCTCGGCCAGCAACGCATTGACCTGCTGCTCGAGCTGCTCGGATATCTTTGCCACTTCCGCATCGATGGTCACGCTGCGGGAAACCGAATGGACGAACCTGATGACCTGCAACACCGACAGGGCCGCCAGCACGAATGCAATGGCGATCGAGAATTCCGGGTGCAGATTCGGTCCGGTCGCCCTGAGCACCGAGAGCGAATAGAGAAACGTTCCGCCCAGCAGGCCGGCGGTGATCTGGTTGACGCGATCCCGCGAAAACCGCTGCAGCAGCCGCGGCGCGATGTTGCCGGCGGCAAGCGTGAAGACAACCAGCATGATCGAGTAGACCATGCTCAGCGTCGTGATCGCCGCGGTTGCAATGGTCGACAACAGGGATCGGGCCGTGTCTGTCGATATCGCAAGCCAGAACGGCAGCGGATCTCCAGCGGCGATGAACCGTGCATCAAGCCAGATCAGCGGGATGGCCATCAGCCATATGAAGACAGCGATGCCGCCGGGAACGCCCAGCAGACCGTTAAGCGCCACAAGTGACCGAAACTTCATCCGGCAATCCCCAAAACAGCATTCATCAATACGCAAGCACGGAAAAGACTCGCCGATGCCGACCCTATGTCATCACGGCACGTTTGTCCCGCCTGGCCCTTGTTACGCGTCGTCGTCTGGTCCGCGGCCTTAGACACAGCGCCTCTCCATTCCCATCGGGACTGACGATAGCTCGCCTGCTGCAAATGACTGCAAGAGAGGAAAATCGGGGAACCAAAGCCTGTCGGCGGCGTTGACGGGACAGGCCGGCAGCAACAACCGCCGCCCGGCCAAGAGCTTCGGTTTAACAAGGAGAATTGATATGAACTGGGATATCGTTGAAGGCAAGTGGAACGAATACAAGGGCAAGGCACAGGCCCAGTGGGGCGAGTTGACCAACGACGACCTCGACGTGATCGAAGGTCGCCGCGACGAGCTGGCCGGCAAGATCCAGGCCCGCTACGGCAAGACCCGCGACGATGCCGAGCGTGAAATCGACAACTGGCTCAGCCGCAACTGATCGGCTATGACTTCGAAGGCCCGGCACTATTGTTGCCGGGCCTTTTTACGTGGAAGGCCGGACATGTCACCCAGGAACCAGAGCGCAATCCCCGCGGATGCAAGCCCGCTTGTCCGCAGGCTTGGGCGATCCGTGCTGCTGACTTCGGAAGAGGTCGAGTTTCTCGAGACCATGCAGGTCAACCAGGCTTCGGTCTCCAAGGGCGATGAATTCATTCATGACGGCGAACCGATGCGGGTGACTTTTCTTGTCCGGCACGGATGGGTGATCAGGTACAGGATCACGCCCGCCGGACGGCGCCTGATCATCGGGGTCTCCCTGCCCGGTGACTTCATCGGGCTTCATGTCAATTTCATCCATTCCTCGATTTTTTCCGCCGCGGCGCTGACGAACGCGTCGCTGGCCCTGATCGAGCCGGTCCGCCTTCTCGAGATCCACCGGCGCTTTCCGGTTCTGGCCTCCGGACTCGACTGGATGACGATGCGCCATGCCAACATCCTGTCCGAACACAAGGTCTCCCTGGGGGCGCGCACCGCAGCGCAGAGGATCCTGCATTTCCTGCTCGAATTGTGGGTCAGGCTGGAACAGGTTGGACTGGCAGACGCCAAGGGGTTCGAGCTCGAACTCACCCAGGAGCAGATTGGCGACTGCATGGGGCTGTCCACGGTTCACGTCAACCGGTCGCTCAGCCGTTTGGCCAAGGAAAACCTGCTCAGGATCGACAAGGGAGCCGTGACTTTTCCGCAGCTTTCCAGATCGATCAGCTTCGCCGATTTCGATGAGCGCTTCCTGTTGGAATTCGCGCCGGAAACGGACGGTCCCTTCGTGCGCAAGGGTATTCTCAAAAACGACGCCCGGACTTAACCTGTGTAATAGACGCCGGTCAGGCGAAACATTAAGGTACCGTTATTAACAGGGCCCGCCCAGTTGCATTCAGGATTGATACGGAACGCCCCGCCCCAAGGCTTCTGAACGGCCGGGCCCATGAGTCATTGCAATAGCCGCGCAAACCGCATAGCCGGATTTGCAGGCCTTTTCGAAAGATCCACCATCTTGTTCTACCGACTGCAGCCAGTCCTGGTTTTCATCGTTGTCGCCATTGTCGGCATGCTCACGGCGACGGCCTCCTGGTACACCATTGACCAGGCCAACCGGCTGGCCTTTGTTGGCATCGCCGAAGACGCGGTGCAGCGGGTCGGAGACCGTATCGAAAACCACATGCTTCTTCTCAAGTCGGTGGAGGCGCACTTCCAGGCCACAGGCGAGGTGCCGAGTGTCGAGGCATTCAGGGTGTTTGTCAGCCACCTGCAGAAGACCGAACAGTTCAACGGCGTTCAGGGACTGGGCTTTGCGCGCTACGTGCAAACCGGATCCCAATCGGATCTGGCCATTTCGGCCGAACTTGACAGGAATTACGGCCTGCCGCGCCCGACATGGCCAGAGACCGCTGAAGCTTTCCGCACCCCCATCGTCATGCTGGAACCTGCAACAGACGTCAACCGCCGGGCGCTGGGCTTTGACATGTACTCGGAGCCGACACGGCGCGCGGCTATACTGGCAGCTCTGAGCGAACAGCGGTTGCGGGCATCGGGAACTGTGGAGCTTGTGCAGGAAGATTCACAAGACCCGCAGGCCGGGTTCCTGATGTACACGCCGTTCTTCGACGCCAACACCGACCTGCCGCTCGGGTTCGTCTATGCTCCGTTCCGCATTCCCAACCTGTTTCAATCGGCGCTCAACCGGCCGCCCATGCTGCCTGTTCACGTCACCGCCTGGGACGGCGAGCCGACCGACGCCAGCCTGATCTACGAGACGGAGGGAAACCCCAGCCGCCGCATGGATGCAGCGCCTGCATCGGTGATGTCGATCGAGGTGGCCGGACGCACCTGGACCGTGGAGATCAGGCCCTCCGAGGACTATCGACCACCGGTGGACCAGACACGCACCATCATGCTGGCCATCGCCGGCTTCCTGCTCGCCGCGGCCCTCGCCGCCTCTTCTCGCGCCCAGCAGCGCATCATCGAAGTCAGCGAAGCATTGCGGCTTCATTCGGAACGGGCGCTCACCGACCGGGAATTCCTGCTGCAGGAAATGAAGCACCGGATCAAGAACATGATTGCCAGGGTGCTGGCCATGTCGCGGCAAACCGCTCGATCGGCCGGGAGCCTGGACGATTTCACGCAATCCTTCAGTGCCCGGCTGCAGGCAATGGCCGCATCCCAGGACCTGCTGGCGCGCACGGCCTGGAAAAGCGCCGATCTGAAGATGCTGCTGGCACAGGAACTCAGGCAGCTGTTTGGCGACGATCTTGACGAAAGCAGTCTCAAGGGTCCGAGCATCGAGCTCAACGAGGTTGCGGCGCAGGCCTTCGGCCTGGCATTTCACGAGCTTGCCACCAACGCTCTCAAATATGGTTCGGCGCTGTCGGACGATGGGAAGCTCGATATCTGGTGGCGGATCGAACGGGGCCAGGGCAAGCGGGAAGCGCTGGTCTTTTCCTGGCAAGAACGCAGCAGCACGCCGCTGGACGAACAGAAATCCAATGCACTCGCCCGGAAAGGCGGTTTCGGCACGAAACTGCTCGATGCGACAATACGCGTGGAACTCGGCGGCTCGATCACCATCGTTCCCGACGAGTATGGAATAGACGTCACCATCAATGTGCCGTTTGAGCGGGTAAAGGCCAGCCATCGACATTCCTGACCGGCGGAGGACCGGCGGTCCATTGGCCGGCGTGTCCCAGTAACCCGGGCATTGCCCGGCCCAACGCCCCTGCCCGGCCGCACCGGAACGCTGCCGGAGGGCGGAACCAAGCGCCGCCTGCCGCATTGTCCCCCTTTAAGGGGAACTCTGCATGAAGCGTCTGTATCGCATGGAGCCGCCGGTGGTGCGGATCGCTGCCAAGTCCGGCATGGATGCCGGCCTGCAGTCCACCGCACGCATAGCCATCATTATCACCGGTCTGCTCGCCACCCTCGCTGCGCTCGACTATGGCCAGGCCTTCCTGGCGCCGGTCTGCCTGGCCGTCGTTACCGGACTGATGGCGTCGCCCGTGGCTTCGGCGCTGGAGCGGTTCATCCCCGCCTCGCTTGCCGCCGCGACTGTCGTCGTGCTTTTCCTCGGGCTGATCGGCGCGGCCGTGGCGTTGTTTTCCATGCCGCTGTCGATCTGGACCGAGAGGCTGCCGGAGATCTGGCATGAGATGCAGCGGCATCTGTTGAACTGGCGCACGGTGTTCGACACGCTTGGCGGCGTGCAGGAGCAGATCCGCAACATCGCTGGCGGCGAGTCGCAGATGACGGTCGATATCGCGGACAATTCAGCCGTCGAGGAAATCGCCACGCTGGCGCCGGCGCTGATGGCGCAGATCGTATTGTTCCTGGCGAGCCTCTATTTCTTCCTGGCAACCCGCCATTCTATCCGCAACAGCGTCCTGTCGCTGTGCTTCAGCCGCCGCTCGCGGCTGAGAACCGCGCGGATGTTCAGGGACGCCGAATGGTTCGTCTCCCGCTACCTGCTGTCGATTACGGTGATCAATGCCGGCCTCGGAGCCGCCACCGCCTCGGCCATGTGGCTGCTTGACGTGCCGCAGCCGTTCCTGTGGGGCATGCTGGCGTTCTGCCTGAACTACGTCGTCTATATCGGTCCTGCGGCGATGGCCTTGATCCTGATTGGCGTTGGCCTGGCGACATGGGACTCCCCGCCCGCCATCTTCCTGCCCATGGCCGCCTATCTGAGCCTGAACATGATCGAGGCGCAGTTCATCACGCCGCAGGTGATCGGACGGTCGGTCACGCTCAACCCGTTCTTCGTGTTTCTGTCACTGTCGTTCTGGATCTGGATATGGGGGCCGGCCGGCGGCCTGCTCGCCGTGCCGTTCCTGCTGATCAGCTACGCCGTGATCCGGAATGCCTTTCCGATGCCGACCCGCAGCACCCACGCCACTCATACTCCGGACAAAAAAAACTGAAGCCGGCGGGAACAATGGAGAGGGGCGAGCGTTTGTTTCCTGTACACGCCGCCGAGCCGGCCCAGCGCTCTCACACACGGTCCAGCCCGGCGGGCACCTTTCGATGCAAAGAGGAATCTATCATGTTCAAGATGCTTTTGGCCAGCACGGCCCTCACCGCTCTTGTGACCACGTCGGCTTTCGCACAAAGCGCCACGACAACGACGGACACAGGTGCTGCCACGAAAACCAACGAAACGGTCACATCGGCTGATTCCGACGTCGCCGTGAGCAACCCGACGCTTGCGAGCGACCTCATCGGTTCCGCAGTCTACGAGTCGTCTGCTGAAGACGCCAAGTCGATCGGCGATATCAATGACCTCGTCGTCAGCCCTGAAGGCGAAATCTCAACAGTCGTCATCGGTGTCGGCGGTTTCCTGGGCATCGGCCAGAAGGATGTCGAAGTCGACTACGGCACCATTGAATGGGCCGACCGGGATGGCCAGCGCTGGCTGATTGCCAACATGACGCGCGAACAGCTCGAAGCGGCTCCGGCGTTTGATCGCGACGCGGTCTATACTGAAGCCCAGTCCGAACCCGCCGCTGTTGATACCACGATGAACAACACGACCACCATGAACAACATGGCAACCGGCACGGACCAGACCGGCGAGGACGCCACCCAGGAACGGGTCGAGAACGGCGCCAGCGCCGTCGAAACCGCCGAGCAGAAGACCGAGCAGACCATGGGCATCGACCGCTCGGCCATGACCCCGGTGATGACCGATGAGCTCAGCGCCGACAACCTGATGGGCCGCACGGTCTACAGCGCCAATGACGAAAACATCGGCGAAGTCAGCGACGTGCTGCTGACCAGCGACAACGCGGTCGAAGGCTTCGTCCTCGACGTTGGCGGCTTCCTCGGCATGGGCGAAAAGCAGGTCGCTATCTCGCCTGAGAACCTGGAAATCATGGCAAATGCCGACGGTGAACTGACCATTTTCACTCCGTTCACCAAGGAGCAGCTCGAAGCCCAGAAGGAATATTCCAAGGAAGACTGGGACGCAGAGCGCGACAGCATCATCCTGGTTGTTCCGGCCGGCTAACCAGCCCGACAGCAACGCCAGACCGAGAAGGCCGCCGGAACATTCCGGCGGCCTTTTTCTTTGCGCTCGGCGGAACTTTGCCGGCACCGGCGCGTTGATCAGGTGAACTTACAAAAGGAGAATTCTCAATGGCTGCTACCAGCAAATCCACACGCTCGAACTCCAATCCGGCAGTTGACGATATCGCAGAACGCGCCGCCCGTATCCGCGAGGATCTCGCGGCTCTCGGCGAAGCGCTTGCAGGCGCCGGCGCGGTCCAGTCGGGCGTTGCCCGCGAAGCGGCCGAAAACAAGATCGACGAATTGCTCAAGACCG
>JAHJUC010000048.1 GCA_018829385.1 Alphaproteobacteria bacterium | reverse complement strand
GGTCTCAACCCGCGGGCGGCGACGATGTCGATCGAAAGACGACGTGAACTGGTCGACATCGCGCGGCGCCACGATGTGCTGATCATAGAGAACGACGCCTGGGGGCCGTTGCAGCCCGACAGGCCGGATCCGATCGCGGCAATGGCGCCGGAACGGACCTTCTATTTCACCAGCCTGACGAAGTGCATCATGCCGGGCCTGCGGTTCGGCTTCCTGACCATGCCGGAGGCGTTTGAATCGGCCGCCGCCAACCGGCACCTGGTGACGAACTGGATGGCCACGCCGCTGATGGCTGAAATCGGCAGCCGCTGGATCGAGGACGGGACCGCCGAGCGCCTGCTGCACTGGCAGATGAATGCGCTCAGCAAGCGCAACCGGCTGGCCGCCGAGGTTCTCGCCGACATCCCGTTCAACGCAAGCGTCAACGGGATGCATGTGTGGCTTCCCACGCCGGGTTCGTGGACCGAGGACGGGTTCGTGGCCCATGCGCGACTGAACGGGGTTGCGGTGGCGCCGGGATCGGCCTTCTCCATGTCCGAGACCGTTGCCAAGCGCGGAATCCGCATCTGCCTCGGGGCGGAAACGGACCAGACGCTCGAGCGGGGGCTGACGGTGATCTCGCGGCTTGCGCGCAGCAATCCCGAGCCGGCCCTGCTGACGCTTTAACACTGCACATTGCTGCAAATGCCCGGCAGTGCGCTCGCACTGGAGCCTGCGGCCTGCTTTGCATAAATTGTCATGATTTAATAATGTCGTTGACTCTACATTGTCCTTGTTTAAGCTTCGGTAAATCATAACAATAATGAAGTGGGGGAAGCGGATTCACACCATTCCACTCACTCATCCAATGAGGGGCGGGTAGTTGCGGCATCGGAGGGCTCGGGCCTTCCAGCCGTCCCGCATGAAATTTACCGGCGGGTTTGCCGGAGATCGACATGAACCGAAAATCAACAAGAGAGGAACTCAACATGAAACCTGCAATCCGCAATTTCCTGGGCGGCGTGGCCACTGTAGCCATGATGGCCGGCGCAACCGTTTCCGCGCAGGCTGCCGACTGGAAATACGCATTCGAGGAATCCCTGACCGAGGTCCAGGGCGTCTATGCGACGAAATTCAAGGAGGCGGTCGAGGCCAATTCCGATCACACGATCCAGCTGTTTCCCTACGGAACGCTGGGCGAATCCGCCGATATCATGGAGCAGGCGCAGGCCGGCATCCTCCAGTTCGTCGACCAGTCGCCCGGCTTCACCGGCGCGCTGATCCCCGAGGCCCAGGTGTTCTTCGTGCCCTATCTGCTGCCGACGGACCAGGCGCACCTGGCCCGCTTCTTCAAGGAGAGCAAGGCCATCAACGAGGACTTTCCGGAACTCTATGCCGAGCAGGGTCTCGAGCTGCTGGTGATGTTCCCCGAAGGCGAAGTGGCGATGACCACCAAGGAGCCGGTCAGGAGCTGCGCCGATCTCAACGAGGTCAAGTTCCGCGTCATGACCAACCCGCTTCTGGTGGAAGCCTACAGGGCCTTCGGCGCCACGCCGACGCCGCTGCCGTGGGGCGAAGTCTATGGCGGCCTGCAGACCAACATCATCCAGGGCCAGGAGAACCCGACCTTCTTCCTGTACTCGACCAAGATGTACGAAGTGACCGACCACATCACCTATACCGGACACAGCAACTTCACCACCGCGGTGATGGCCAACAAGGACTTCTATGACGGCCTGTCCGACGAGGACAAAAAGGTCGTTGAGGACGCGGCAGCCTCGGCCTTCGACTACATCGTCGAATATCAGAAGGGTCTTGCCGACAGCGAGCTTGAAAAGATCATGAAAGCCAAGCCGGAAATGACGGTGACGGTGCTTTCCGAAGAAGAACGCGCCTGCTTCAAGGAAGCCGCCTCCGAGGTCGAGGAAACCTTCATCGAGATGACCGGCGACAGTGGCAAGGCCATCCTTGATCAGCTGAAGGCCGACCTGGAAGCAACCAAGGGCTGATCCCGCAAGAACCCGCTTGCCCGTGGACTGACTTTGCTCAGATCCCCGGGTGACAGGTGAGATAACCGGAGGCCATGCAAGCATGGCCTCCGGTTCAATCAGCCAACGGGCCGGGAGGCGAACTTGGACGAGCCAAAGCAAAGCAATCCGCACGAATCGTCGCTGCCGGGTCTGTTGGGGACAATTGATTCAACCATCAGCCGGGTGGAATCGGTGCTGCTCGCAGCCGGCGTGCTGCTGATGGCATTCAATACGATCGCCAATGTGGTCGGGCGGTTCGTGTTTCAGTACAGCCTGTTCTTTTCCGAAGAACTCAACCGTATCCTGATCATCCTGATCACCTTCGCGGGCATCAGCTATGCGGCCCGGCAGGGCCGGCACATCCGGATGTCGGCGATCTACGACGCTTTGCCGCCTCCGGCCCGCAAGGGTTTCATGGTGCTGATCGCGGCCGTCACGGCGCTGACGATGTTCGGGCTTTGCTATTTCTCGATCGGATACATCGCCAAGGTCGCGACCTCGGGCCGGGTGCTGCCTTCGCTGCAGTTGCCGGTCTACTGGATCTTCCTGTGGGTGCCGATCGGCTTCTTCATGACCGGCCTGCAATATGCGCTGACCGCCATCAAGAACATCGTCTCCAAGGACATCTACCTCTCGACGCGCGTGCTCGAGGGGTATGACGAAGACGAACTCGAGATTTGAGGGACGACGAGACATGGCACTGACCATTTTCCTGATCATGATCGTTCTGCTGCTGCTCGGCTTCCCGATGATGATCCCGCTGCTGGTGGCCACCTTTACCGGCTTCGTCTTCATGTTCGGCGATCTGGGCAAGATGGACTTCATGGTCCAGCAGATCATGGCGGGCATTCGCCCGGCCTCGCTGATCGCGGTTCCGATGTTCATCCTTGCGGCCGACATCATGACACGGGGCCAGTCGGCCAACCGGCTGATCGACATGGTGATGATGTTCGTCGGCCACATCAAGGGCGGGCTTGCGGTCAGCACGGCCACCGCCTGCACGCTGTTCGGCGCGGTGTCGGGTTCCACCCAGGCAACGGTTGTCGCGGTCGGATCGCCGCTTCGTCCGCGCATGCTCAAGGCCGGCTACAAGGATTCCTTCGTGCTGGCGCTGATCATCAACGCATCCGATATCGCCTTCCTGATCCCGCCCTCGATCGGCATGATCATCTACGGCGTGATTTCCAGCACCTCGATCTCCGAGCTGTTCATTGCCGGGATCGGGCCGGGCCTGCTGCTGCTGGTGCTGTTTTCCGCCTACAGCATGATCTACGCGACAATCAACAACGTGCCCACCGAGCCGAAGGCCAGCTGGGGCGAACGCATTCAATCGGTCAAGCGGGCGATCTGGCCGCTCGGGTTCCCGGTCATCATCGTTGGCGGCATCTACGGCGGCATCTTCAGCCCCACCGAGGCAGCGGCGGCCTGCGTGCTCTATGCCATCATCCTGGAATTCCTGGTCTTCAGGTCATTGAACCTGCCCGACATCTACCGGATCGCCAAATCGACGGGGCTGATCACCGCCGTCGTCTTCATCCTGGTCGGCGCCGGGGCGGCGTTTTCCTGGGTGATCTCGTTTGCGCAGGTGCCGCAGGCCATCCTTGCGGCCGTCGGCGTCGCCGACATGGGTCCCAAAGGGGTGCTGGCGGTGATCTCGATCGCGTTCTTCATCGGCTGCATGTTCGTCGATCCGATCGTGGTGATCCTGATCCTGGTGCCGATCTTCGCGCCGGTGGTCAATTCGGTCGGTCTCGACCCGGTGCTGGTCGGCACGATCATCACGCTTCAGGTGGCGATCGGCTCGGCCACGCCGCCCTTCGGCTGCGACATCTTCACCGCGATCGCGATCTTCAAGCGACCCTATATCGAGGTGATCCGCGGGATCTTTCCGTTCACCCTGATCCTGCTGTGTGTCTCGGTCGCGCTCATCTACTTTCCGCAGATCGCGCTGTTCCTGCGCGACCTCGCGTTCCGATAACGGAGGAGATCGATGTTTGAACGAATCCTGGTCGCTGTCGACGGGTCCGAAGGATCCAAGAAGGCCCTGCGGGTTGCTTCGAAGCTGCAACAGACCTGCGGCGGCGAACTGCTGCTGCTGACTGTGTTCCGTCACCATTCGCTGCTTGAAGCGTCGATGTCCATGGTACGGCCGGACGATCCGGAAAGCCTCGATGATTCGATGCGCAATTATGCGAGGGAGGTCGCCGAGGAGGCCAAGGCGATCGCGGCGGAGTGCGGGGCGGAAAAGGTCCGGGCCTTCGTCAAGGCCGGCCAGCCGGCGCGAACCATCGTGAAATTCGGCGAAGAGCACAAGGCCGACCTGATCATCGTCGGCAGCCGCGGACAGGGAGACATGCAGGGCTTTCTGCTCGGCAGCGTTTCGCACAAGGTAACCAGCCTGGCGGCGATGCCGGTGATGGTGGTTTGACAATTTAATCGGGCGGGGCGCTGGATGCGCCCAAGGAACAAGGAGGCAGTCGACACATGAATGACATTCGCGTATCGCGTTCGGACGAAACCGTCCGGTTCAATGATGCCGGTGCGACTGCCCGGTTCGGGTTGATTGCGCTTGCCACCGACCTGACAAGCGAGCGCGACCTGTACCGCCAATTGCCCGGCGAGCATGTTTCGATCCACGTCACCCGGGTGGCCTATGAGAACCCGACAACACCGGAAAACCTTCTGAAAATGGCGCCGCGGCTGACGGAGGCGGCGCAATTGCTGGCGCCGCTCAACCCGCTCAAGGCGATCTGCTACAGCTGCACCGCCGCCTCGGTCGTCATCGGCGATGACGCGATAGCGGCCTCCATCCAGGCCGGCGCCGGGAGCGTGCCGGTGGTGACGCCGACGGGAGCCGCGCGAATGGCGTTTACGGCGCTCGGGGTGCGGCGGATCGCCATCCTCACTCCCTACACGGTGGCGACCACCGAGCCGATGGCCGCCTATTTCGCCAGCCACGGGCTCGTCGCGTCGGGGGTTCAATGCCTCGGCCTCGAGGATGACCGGGAGATGGCGCGGGTGAGCGACGAGACCATTGTCAACGCGGCAATGGCGGTCGACACGGCCGATGCGGAAGCGCTGTTTCTCTCCTGCACCGGGCTGCCGGCCATCAACGTGATTGCGGAACTCGAGCAACGGTGCGGCAAGCCGGTCGTCACCTCCAACCAGGCGAGCGCCTGGGCCATGGCGCGGCTTGGCGGGTTTGCCGGCCACAGGCCACCGCAATT
>JAHJUC010000431.1 GCA_018829385.1 Alphaproteobacteria bacterium | reverse complement strand
CCAGGGCCGAGATCGGCCAAGCCTATCTCGGGCATGTCGACCTGCTGCAGGAGATCTGGGCGGCCTTGCCCGAGGCAACGCTTGTGGGGGATTCGACCCAGCTGGTCTATGCAGGCAACATGTATGTCGAGGCACCGCGGGAAACCGCTTGGTTCAATTCCGCCACCGGTTTTGGCACGCTTGGCTATGCCGCGCCGGCGGCCATCGGCGCGGCGCTTGGTCATCCCGGACGCCCGGTGGTGGCACTGCTCGGCGATGGCGGTTTCCAGTTCACGGTCGCCGAGCTTGGCAGCGCGCGCGATTGCGGCGCCGACGTGGCCTTCCTGGTCTGGAACAATGCCGGCTACCGGGAGATCGAAACCTCGATGACGGGCTCCAACATCACCCCGATCGGGGTCACTCCGTCGGCGCCGGACTTTTCAATGGTCGCATCCGCCTATGGCCTTGCCGCGCGCCGGGTCACCAGCCGCGAGGCGGTGATTTCGGCGCTCAAGGAGATGCCCCGGCCCTGCCTGATCGAGTATCTCGACACCGGCTCCGCCTGAGCACTTACTTGCAGAGCGAATCAAGCAAGCGGTCGATGAAGGCCTCGCCTGCGGCCAACTGTTCAAGCGACAGGAACTCGTCGGGCTGATGCGCCTGGGCGATGTCGCCCGGACCGCAGATCACCGTTGAATAGCCGCGGACCTGGAACTGGCTGCCTTCGGTGCCGTAGCTGACCACGTGCCGGCCATTGTCGCCGGTCAGCCGGCGCGCCAGCGTTTCGGCCGCGCCATCGGTCTCGGGTGCCAGTGCCGGCAGCGCGAAACCTGGCGTGAGATCGATCCCGGTGTCGGGATGGATCTTTTGCATCTCGGCTGAAAGCTCGGCCGCCTTTGCCTCGAATGCCCTCGCCCAGTCTTCAGGGCTTTCACCGGGGACAAACCGGAACTCCATGAAATAGCGGCAATCCTTGGCGGTGATGTTGTGCGCGGTGCCGCCTTCAATCTTACCGACATGGAGGGTGGTGAAGGGCGGATCGAAGGGCGCGGCCAGTTCGGACGGGGGCTTCGCGGCATTTTCCGCGTTGCGCTGGTTGGCCCAGTCGATCAGCTTCGCCGCCTGCATGATGGCGCTTACTCCGTAAGGCAGAAGTGACGAATGCACCTCGAAGCCGCGGACGTGAACATGATAGGCAAGACCGCCCTTGTGACCGGTGACCACCCGCATCATCGTCGGCTCGCCGACAATGACCTCGCGGGCGCGCGGCAGGGAGCCCATCATCGCCTCGACCAGATCGACGACCGCGACGCAGCCGACCTCCTCGTCGAATGACAAGGCAAGCTGCAAGGGGCGCTTGAGCGGCAGTTTGGCGGCGCGCGCCATTGCCATGAGCGCCAGCGCGTCAAACCCCTTCATGTCGCAGGCACCGCGGCCATAGAGCTTTCCGTCCCGCTCCGTCAGCGTCCAGGGATCGGTGGACCAGGCCTGGCCGTCGACAGGCACAACGTCGGTATGTCCGGACAGGATGACCCCGCCATCGATTTCGGGACCGGTCTGGGCATAAAGATGCGCTTTCGTGCCACAGGGGCTGATGATCCGTTCGGAGCTGATCCCATGGCCTGAAAGATAGGCCTCAACCCACTCGACAAGCGGCAGATTGGTGTCGCGGCTGACCGTGGGAAACGAAACCAGTTTTGCCAGGATCTCGCGAGTATTAGAATTGTCTTCCATGAACGGGCCTCAAATTAGTTGAATTCGTCAGTCTCGTACCGATTTCCACACTTTTGTTGACGCCGGCCGCCCTTGTCCAGCGCCGGTTTTGCGGGAAATTTTATTTCGAGCACTAGCACGTTTGGACACTTATCACTCAAATTGAAAAAGCCCACTGGTCAACCAGCGAGAAATTGGTCAATAGTAGGGGCCACCGGCGGTCGCGAGATCAGACCGGCAACAAAAATAACGGGAAAACATCTCCCGAGGGGTACAGTATGCCAGACACGGCCATGCCAATTCTGGATGTTAAAGGGCTTAAAACGGTTTTCCGCACCCGCGGCGGTGAAGTTCACGCGGTCAACTCCGTCGATTTCGATCTGCGTCCGGGCGAGCTGCTCGGTGTGGTCGGGGAAAGCGGATCCGGGAAATCCGTGACCATGATGTCACTGCTTCGACTCCTGCCCTCTCCGCCTGCGGAGATGAGGGACGGAACAGTGATGTTCGACGGTCAGGACCTGCTCAAGATCAGCCCGGAGGAGTTGCGGAAAGTGCGCGGCTCCAAGATCGGCTTCATCTT
>JAHJUC010000430.1 GCA_018829385.1 Alphaproteobacteria bacterium | reverse complement strand
TGCAGCTTCAGATAGGCCTTGCGCTCCTTCGGGCTCCAGTCCGACAGCGCCTCGCCCAGCGCGTCGCGGGCATGGGCGGCACGCTCCTTGCGTGAGACTTCCGAAAAGCCGCCCGAAAGCATCAACTCGGTCTCGTAGTAGAGCGTGCGCAGCAATTGCCCTTTCCAGCCGTTCCAGACGCCGGGACCGACCGCCCGGATATCGCAGACCGAGAGGATCAACAGCAGTTTGAGCCGTTCCAGCGTGCGCACCTTCTCGGCAAAATCGCTGATGGTCTTGCGGTCGTTGAGATCGCGGGTCTGCGACACCATCGACATGGTCAGGTGTTCCTCGACCAGCCAGGCGACAAGCTCTGTCTGGTTGGCGGAGAGGCCGAGCCGCGGGCAGAGCTTTCTCGCCACCTTGGCGCCGGCGACGGAATGATCTTCCAGCCGTCCCTTGGCGATGTCGTGCAGGAAGACGGCGACATAGAGCGCCTCGCGCTCCTCGATCCCGGGCATCAGCTTGGAGGCCAGCGGATGCTCGCGTTCGCCTTCGCCCTTGTCGATGCCCGACAGCACCGAAACGGTGCGGATCAGGTGCTCGTCGACCGTGTAGTGGTGATACATGTTGAACTGCATCATCGCGACAATCTTGCCGAACTCGGGGATGAAGCGTCCCAGAACGCCGGCCTCGTTCATGCGTCTCAGGATCACCGCCGGCTGCCGCTTCGAGGTCAGGATCGACATGAACAGCCGGTTTGCTTCCTCGTTCTCGCGCAGTTCCGCATTGACCAGCCGCAGCGAGCGGGTGACGCGCTTGAGCGCATCGGGATGGAACTCCAGGCCGCGGATGTCGGCCAGGTGGAACATGCGGATGATGTTGACCGGATCGCGCTTGAAGACCTCGGCGTCGGCTAAGTTGATGCGGCCCTTGTCCTCGAGAAAGTCGAGCGTGCCGGGAATCTTGCGCGGACGATTGGCAAAGCGGCTGATCACCCCCGTAATCCCCGGCGCCTGCTTGGCCTGCTGATCCTCGAGCCCGGCGCAGAAGATGCGGGTCAGGTCGCCGACATCCTTGGCGACGAGGAAATAGTGCTTCATGAAGCGCTCGACCGCCGACAGGCCGGGGTGATCCTGGTAGCCAAGGCCCGATGCGATGTCGCGCTGGATATCGAAGGACAGCCGCTCCTCGGACTTGCCGGTGAGATAATGCATGTGGCAACGCACGGCCCAGAGGAAATCCTCGGCCTTGACGAAGAGGTTGAACTCGCGGCGCGACAGCACGCCGAGGCCTACAAGCTCCTCGGTGTCGCGAATGTGGTAGAAATACTTGGCGATCCAGAACAGCGTGTTGAGGTCGCGCAGGCCGCCCTTGCCTTCCTTGACATTGGGCTCGACCAGATAGCGGGTGTCGCCGGCCTTGCGGTGGCGCTCATCGCGTTCGGCAAGTTTCGCGGCGATGAATTCGGGTCCAGTGCTGTCGACCACCTCGCTTTCGAAGCGGCCGCCGAGGTCATCGAAGAGCGCCCGCTCGCCGCAGAGAAAGCGGGCTTCGAGAATGGCGGTGCGGATGGTCATGTCGGAACGCGACAGCCGGATGCACTCGTCGACATTGCGGGTGGCGTGGCCGACCTTCAGCCCCATGTCCCAGAGAATGTAGAGGATCCATTCCACCACCTGTTCGGTCCAGGGCGTGTTCTTGTAGGGCAGCACGAACAGCAGGTCGATGTCGGAGCCCGGCGCCAGGGTGCCGCGGCCATAGCCGCCAACGGCGGTGACGGTCATGCGCTCGGATCTCGACGGGTTCTCGACCCTGTAGACGTGCACGCTGGCGTAGTCGTAGAGCGCGGCGGTGATGACGTCCTGCAGATGCGAGATGCGCATGGCGCAGGCGGTGCCGCCGCCATCCTCGAACAGCATGGTGCGGGCCGTTTCGCGGCCGAGCGCGTTGACGCGCTTGACCTCCGCCAGCACGTCCATTCTGGCCTCGTTGCTGGCGCCGCCATGCTTGGCGGCGATGGCGTTGAGCGCCTTGCGCAGTTTTGCCGGATCGACAATCTTGGTGAGATCGAGGTTGTCTTCGGCGGCTTTGAGCAT
>JAHJUC010000429.1 GCA_018829385.1 Alphaproteobacteria bacterium | reverse complement strand
TCAAACGAGGCCCAAACCGGCGTCAGGGCGGCCGTGCCGGGCCGTGCCGCAGGCGAGATGCGGGCGAAGGCAAGAAAAGCCCGAACGGCGCTTGACACCACCGCAGGCCGCACCTTATATGCCGCCCGTCCGGCCCGATCACAACGGCGGCTGGCGGCGGGGTAGCTCAGCTGGTTAGAGCAGCGGAATCATAATCCGCGTGTCGGGGGTTCGAGTCCCTCTCCCGCTACCATATTTCAGTAAGTCACTGAAATCCAAGCAAGCCTATGCTTTTGCAACATAATCTTCTCGCGTTTGGTCCCTTTTTGCGGTACCTTTTTGAGTGTGGAAGACGTGGGCAAAATCCGATATCTGGTTGGGAAGGGCGCCGACCGAAAGTTCAAAAGAAACGTCCCAAAGCACTTACTTGTGATGGCGGGTAAGACGGCTTGGGTTGAACGTGTTCGTTCTTACGATGCCAAAAATCTAAAACGGCAAGGCAGCATGTTTGCTCTTTTCACTGAGAGTGAAATTGCACGCCTTGAAAGACAGATTGTTCGCCCGAAAGCGTCGACGTCATCGAACCCGGGTTCAAAAATCCTGTCTCACGAATTGGCGGACGAAGTGGCGATCCGCTATTTTGCTGACGAGGATCGAAAGCGCATAGAAAGGCGTGACTATCTTCTGTCTGATGATGATCCAGATCGAGACGAGCTTATCGATGACGCTGCGCTAGAAGCTCAGTCCGCACTCCAGGCATACAAAGGAGAGGAAACCACGGCACCATTCCGCACTCTGGATATCTTGCTTTCACAAGGTGTCATCAAGGCCGATGACGCGAACGCTTACAGGCAAGGTGAACAGTGGCAGGTGTTGAGCAGAGACAGGGCATTCCGCTATCTCTGCAGAAGGATAGAGCAAGCCGACCTTGCCCTTGCTGAGCGGCGATATGCTTCGCTCCAAAAAGGCAAATTGGTAGAAGTGAGCGATCAGTTTTTCCGGCTGTCTGTTTTTCCCGGTAACGGCGAATTGGGCAGCTCTGCTTCTGCTCCAGTCAAAGAAAAAACGGTTTCGGACCTGAGCGTGTTGATTTCCACCCAGAACTGAGCCGGGTGGGCGCATAATTTCCATTGAGATTTGAGCCATGTGAACCTTCCCCCAGAGCTGTGAGCGTCGGGGGCAACGGAGTGATCCACATGGGACTTTTAAACATCATTCGGCGCATGCATTTGCGGGAGAAGCTGTCGATCCGCGAGATCGCGCGGCGCACGGGACTGTCGCGCAATACGGTGACCAAGCATTTGGCGGCGAACACGATCGAGCCAAAGTTCGCGACACCAGAACGTTCAAGCAAGCTTGACCCTTTTTCGGAGAAGTTGGCGGGCTGGCTGAAGACGGAAGCCGGGAAGTCGCGCAAACAACGGCGGACCGTGAAGCAGTTGCATGCCGATCTTGTGGCGCTTGGCTTCACCGGTTCCTATGGCCGGGTGGCAGCCTTTGCGCGTCAATGGCGGGCCGACAGGCACCGCGATCAACAGACCACGGGACGCGGGACCTTTGTTCCGTTGTCTTTCCGTCCGGGCGAGGCCTTCCAGTTTGACTGGAGTGAGGACTTTGCCGTTCTTGGCGGCGAACGCACCAAGCTTCAGATGGCGCATATCAAGCTATCGCACAGCCGGGCGTTCGTCTTGCGCGCCTATCTGCTGCAGACCCATGAGATGTTGTTTGACGCCCACTGGCACGGGTTCCGCGTCTTTGGCGGCGTCCCTGGTCGCGGGATATACGACAATATGCGCACCGCAGTGGATCGTGTCGGTCGAGGCAAGGAACGGCAAGTCAACATCCGCTTCCTCGCCATGACGAACCACTACGTTTACGAACCAGAGTTCTGCAATCCTGCAGCAGGCTGGGAGAAAGGCCAGGTCGAGAAGAACGTTCGCGACTCCCGCCACCAACTGCTGCAGGGAATGCCGGACTTCCCCGATCTTGCCGCGCTGAATGTCTGGTTGGAACAACGTTGCATGGAACTGTGGCGACAGACCCAGCACGGCACGCTGCCCGGCACAATCGCCGATGTCTGGGCTGCAGAGCGGGCCGCGCTGATGCCCTTGCCTGTCGCTTTTGACGGCTTCATCGAACTGAGCAAACGCGTCTCGCCTACCTGTTTGATCAGCTTCGAGCGCAATCGTTACAGTGTGCCGGCGTCTTTCGCCAACCGGCCTGTCAGCCTGCGAATCTATCCGGACCGACTGGTCGTGGCGGCCGAGGGCAACATCCTGTGCGAACATGTGCGGGTTATTGAACGCAGCCACGACAAACTGCCGCGGACGATCTACGACTGGCGGCATTACCTTGCCGTCATCCAGCGCAAACCCGGTGCCCTGCGTAATGGTGCGCCATTTGTGGAATTGCCGCCAGCCTTCAGGCAGTTACAGGATCATATGCTGCGCCGCCCGGGCGGTGATCGCGAGATGGTCGATGTCCTCGCCCTTGTGCTGCACCACGACGAACAGGCTGTGCTCACCGCCGTGGAGCTGGCCTTGGCCGAGGGCGTGCCGACCAAGACACATGTGATCAATCTCCTGCACCGGCTGATCGACGGCAAGACGATCGGCGGCCCTGATCTCGATACGCCGCAGGCACTGGTCCTGCGCCGCGAACCCAAGGCCAATGTCGAACGCTATGACGGTCTGCGCACGCAGATTGCCGGAGGCCGCCATGCGTCATGATCCTGCCAGCGGTGCCATCGTCATCATGCTTCGCAGCCTGAAGATGC
>JAHJUC010000428.1 GCA_018829385.1 Alphaproteobacteria bacterium | reverse complement strand
CTTCTCCCAGACCGCCTTTACCAGGCGGCCAAGGTCAATATCCACATCGGGTTGTGTCATTGGCGAGACAGACATGCGCAGCTACTCCGTACTTGTACTGACCCGCAAGCGTAAAGGAACATGGTAACGCAAGGGTTAAAGACAAAGTCAGGGTTCCTTTACCTTTGCCTCCCCTCGCCGACGGACAGGCGATCGAGGCCTCTTGCGGCACTTGCAGAGCGGCCCCGTTCAAAAAACACCGGAGTTTTACCAGCCGTTAACCCTAATGGATCGATAACGGGTTTCGAATTTTGCACGTTTCGCGTGGAGCACGTAAAAGAATGAAACCCGCCAAGTCCAAAGCGACACATCTTCTGGCGGCCGTCATGACCGCGGTCATGCTGGCAGGTTGTTCCGGCTACCAGCCGGCGCCGCGGGCATTCCATGAAGCCGTGATGCAGCCCTACCGGCTTGACGCGGGCGACCGCCTGCGCGTGACCGTGTTCGAGCAAACCGGACTGACCGGCACCTACACGATCGACCAGTCCGGATACATCGCCTTCCCGCTGATCGGCGCGGTGCCGGCGCGCGGACGCACATTGCAGGAGCTCGAAGGCAGCATCGCCGCAAACCTCAGGCAGGGCTATCTTCGCGATCCGGACGTGTCGATTGAAATCGACCGTTACCGGTCCTTCTTCATCATGGGAGAGGTTGGCCAGTCAGGCCAGTATTCCTATGTCGCCGGCATGACCGTGCAGAACGCTATCGCCATTGCCGGCGGCTACTCGTCGCGGGCAAACCAACGCAATGTCGACATTACCCGCAACATCAACGGCAAGATCATGACCGGACGGGTCCGGATCACCGATCCGATCCTGGCGGGCGACACCATCTACGTGCGTGAGCGGCTGTTCTAACCTCATGGCAGCACACGAACCCTTGCGGATCCTTCATTGCTTCCGGTCGCCGGTGGGCGGCATTTTCCGCCACGTCCGGGATCTGGCGGAAGAACATGCGAAAGCCGGTCACCAGGTCGGAATCCTGTGTGATTCCACCACCGGCGGCGCCTATGAGGACAAACTGTTCGAAACCATCATGCCGCATCTGGCGCTTGGGCTGACGCGACTGCCCATTCGCCGGTCCCTGGGGCTATCCGACATCACCTCGGCCTTGAAAACCTTCGGTGAAGTCAAGAATTTGCAGCCGGATGTGTTGCACGGACACGGCGCCAAGGGCGGCGCCTTCGTGCGGCTGATCGGCTCACGGTTACGGGTATCAAGGTCTTGCGTTGCCCGTTTTTATTCCCCGCATGGCGGGAGCCTGCACTACGACGAGAGGACACTGCGCGGCCAGGCCTATTTCGCCATCGAGCGACTGCTCGAGCGCTGGACCGACAGCCTGGTGTTCGTCTCCGACTACGAGCGGCGCACCTATGAGAAGAAGATAGGGGTGCCGCGCACCTCCTGGCGGCTGATCCACAACGGCCTGAGGGCGCATGAGTTCGAGCCAGTCGAAAACCATCCGCATGCGGTGGATTTCCTCTATATCGGCATGATGCGCGACCTCAAGGGGCCCGACGTCTTCATCGAGGCGCTTCGGCGCGCCGAACAGCTGGCAGGACAGCCTCTGCGCGGCGTCATGGTGGGCGACGGCGAGGACAAGCCGCGCTACCAGGCGCGGCTCGATCTGCTTGGCATGGGCGACCGGGTGAAAATGCACGACGCCATGCCGGCGCGTGAAGCCTTCGCGCTGGCCCGGACGGTCGTCATCCCGTCGCGGGCCGAATCCATGCCCTATATCGTCCTCGAAGCGGTTGCGGCAGGCAAGCCGGTGATTTCCACCGAAGTCGGCGGCATCCCCGAGATTGTCGGCAAGGGGTTCGCCGGGTTTGTGCCGCCGGGGGACATCGAGGCGCTGGCCGGCGCCATGGCCCACGCCATCGCCGATCCGCACTGGCTGCCCGACGCCATGCCGGAAATGACCACTTTCCGCGCGAATTTCTCGGCCCAGACCATGGCCGATCGGATGGCAGCACTGTACCAGGATTGCCTAGACGGACGACTGCGGGACAGTCGGCAGCACGGCGCGTCAAGCCTTTCTTAGGGAGCGCGTGCTATCCCGGTGGAGTAAAACTCCGGGGAGAGTTCGACCGTGAACAAGTTCGACCGCGACGACGCGTTCAATTCCGAAGGCATCCGCAAGGCCATGGCCGAGATCAAGGTCAAGCCGAGCCTGAAGGGTGCGGATGGCCAGCCGGTCGTGGAAATGAGCCGCCTGGCGCGCCAGACCGCCAATCGGCTGTCGCAGGAAAACTACTCCCCGACGATGATCATCGGCTCTCTGCGGCTGGCGGAATTCGCGCTGCTGGCGCTGACCGGCTTCATCGTGCATGCGCTTTATGTCGGCCTTTCCCACGACACGACCGTGTATCTGTACGCTCCCGCGATCCTGATCGGCTCGACACTGACCGTGCTGTTGATCCAGATTGCCGACGGCTACCAGGTACCCGCGCTCAGAAGCGCGCTCAGGACATTGCCCAGGGTTCTCAGCGCCTGGTCCATCGCCTTCGCGATCATCGCGCTACTGGCGTTCTTCATGCAGTACGGGCTGGCGTTCTCGCGGTTCTGGTTTGCCGCCTGGTACATCTCCGGGGCCATTGCCCTGGTCGTCCTGCGCAACTTCGTTTCCTTCGGCATCCGGCGCTGGGCCAGGAACGGGATCATGGAGCGGCGCGCGGTGATCGTCGGCGGCGGCGACATCGCCAAGGCGCTGATCCGCTCTATCGAACAGGACGCCGACAACGATATCCGCATCTGCGGCTTCTTCGATGACCGCGACGAGAAGCGTTCGCCGCCGATGATCGCCGGCTATCCGAAACTCGGCAACATCGACGCGCTGGTGGAGTTTGCCCGCATGGCGCGGATCGACATGCTGATCATCGCCATGCCGCTGAACGCGGAATCGCGGGTGCTGGAACTTTTGAAGAAGCTCTGGATCCTGCCGCTCGACATCCGCCTTGCGGCGCATGCCAACAAGCTCAGGTTCCGGCCGCGCGCCTATTCCTATGTCGGCGCCGTGCCGATGCTCGACATCTTCGACCGGCCGATCACCGACTGGGACTCGGTCGCCAAGCGCGCCTTCGACATCTTCTTTTCGCTGCTGGCGATCGCTGTGCTGTGGCCGGTCATGGTCGCAACGGCAATCGCCATCAAGCTCGATTCCAAGGGGCCTGTCCTGTTCAGGCAGAAACGCCATGGCTTCAACAACGAAGTCATCTCCGTGCTCAAGTTCCGTTCGATGTACACCGAGCAATGCGATCCGACGGCGCGCGCCGCAGTGACCAAGGGCGATCCGCGCGTCACCAAGGTCGGGCGCTTCATCAGGAAGACCTCGATCGACGAACTGCCGCAATTCTTCAACGTGCTGCGCGGCGACCTTTCGCTCGTCGGCCCACGGCCGCACGCGGTTGTCGCGGCAGCGCATGACCGGCTTTTCGCCGAAGTCGTCGACGGCTATTTCGCCCGCCACCGGGTCAAGCCGGGTGTCACCGGCTGGGCGCAGATCAATGGCTGGCGCGGCGAGATCGACAATGACGAGAAGATCAAGCAGCGCACCGCCTGCGATCTGTACTACATCGAGAACTGGTCGCTGCTGTTCGACCTCAAGATCCTGTTCCTGACGCCGCTCAAACTGCTCAACACGGAAAACGCGTATTGACCAGCGCCACCCTGCCAGCCCCTGTCCTGTTTCAGCCGCAGCGCGCGGCGATCTCGATGCTGGCGTCGCTGCTGGTGGCCTTCGGCGTGTTTCTCTCCGGCTTCGTCATCAACGAGCCCGCACCGTACGAACTCTTCCTGGTCGTGCTTATCGGCATATGGGCGGTTTTCGGGCTCAGGCTGTCCAGGCACATCGCACCGCTGATCGTGCTCTATGTGATCTTCAACATCGGCGGCATGTTCTCGATCCTGACGATGGACAACGTCAAGGACACGCCGATGTATATCGCCGTGTCGCTGTTTCTCGCCTTCACCTCGATGTTCTTCGCCGCCATCATCGAAGCCGACCAGCGGCGGCTGGCGCTGATCTTCCGGGCCTATGTGGCGGCTGCGATCATCACGGCGCTTCTGGGGATCCTGGGCTATCTCGGCGTGCTGCCGGGCGGCGAGGTGTTCACCCGTTATGGCCGGGCGATGGGCGCGTTTCAGGATCCCAACGTGTTCGGGCCCTACCTGGTGCTGCCGGCGCTCTACCTGATGTACGGGCTCTTGACCGGCACGCTGAAGGCTGCGCCGCTGCGCGTCATCGGGCTGATGATCCTGGTGCTCGGGGTGTTCTTCTCGTTCTCGCGCGCGGCCTGGGGCCTGCTGCCGATCACGATGGTGCTGCTGGTCACGACGATGCTGATCAAGGAACGCACCGGCGCCTTCCGGCTGAAGATCCTGGTGATGACGCTGATCGGAACCCTGCTGCTTGTCGCCGCCATCATCGTGGCGCTGCAGTTCGACCAGATCGCCGACCTTTTTTCCGACCGCGCCAAGCTGGTACAGGCCTATGACGGCGCGCGGCACGGCCGCTTCGAGCGGCACGCCATCGGCTTCCTGATGGCGATGGAGCATCCACTCGGCATCGGGCCGCTGGAATTCGGCCTGATGTGGGGCGAGGACACCCACAACATCTGGCTCAAGGCGCTGATGGATTACGGCTGGCTGGGCTTTGTCAGCTACGTGACGCTGATTGCCTGGACGCTGGTGCTCGGCTTCCGCTTCCTGCTGCGCGACCGGCCCTGGCAGCCTTACCTGATGATCGGATACATCGTTCTGATCGGCCACACGATCATCGGCAATGTCATCGACACCGACCACTGGCGGCATTTCTACCTGCTGATGGGGATCGTCTGGGGATGCATCGCGCTGGAAATGCGCTGGCAGTCAAGGCTGCGAGCCGAG
>JAHJUC010000047.1 GCA_018829385.1 Alphaproteobacteria bacterium | reverse complement strand
GTCGGGATCACCGGCGGGGTCTCGCGGCTCGACAGCGGCAGGAAGTCGAACATCCGGCGGATCTCGATCAGCGCCTCGACGTCGTTGTCGTAGGCCCCGTCGGCCACGGATGATTTCTTCGTGTGGGTGGAGGCGCCGCCGAGTTCTTCAGCCGTGACGATCTCGTTGGTCACGGTCTTGACCACGTCCGGCCCTGTCACGAACATGTAGCTCGTGTCCTTGACCATGAAGATGAAGTCGGTCATCGCCGGCGAATAGACAGCACCTCCGGCGCAGGGGCCCATGATCACCGAGATCTGCGGGATCACGCCCGAGGCCTGCACGTTGCGCCAGAACACCTCGGCATAGCCGCCGAGCGAGGCCACGCCTTCCTGGATGCGGGCGCCGCCGGAATCATTGAGCCCGATCAGCGGTGCGCCGTTCTGCACGGCGAGATCCATCACCTTGCAGATCTTCTCCGCATGCGTTTCCGACAGTGAGCCGCCAAACACGGTGAAATCCTGGGAGAACACATAGACCGGGCGGCCGTTGATGGTGCCCCAGCCGGTGATCACGCCATCGCCCGGAAACACCTGGGCCTCCATGCCGAAATCGGTGCAGCGATGGGTCTTGTACATGTCGTATTCCTCGAACGATCCCTCGTCGAGAAGCACTTCCAGCCGTTCGCGCGCCGTCAGCTTGCCCTTGGCGTGCTGCGCGTCGATGCGGTGCTGGCCGCCGCCAAGCTTGGCCTGTTCGCGCCGGTGTTCAACCTCTTCGATAATTTCCCGCATCACAGGCCTCCCTTTCTGGCAATCATCGCCCATGTTGCCGGAAACACTGCCGCTGCCAAGGCTGCTTTGGTCGCATCCCCCAGGATAAACGGCGTCAGGCCCCAGGCTAGGATCGGCTGGTCCCAGCCAAACAGCGCCCCGAGCCACATCACGCCGGGCACATAGATGATGGCGCTGGCGACCAGCGCCGCGATGAACGCGGTCAGCGGCGAGCGGTCCATGCCGCGTTCTGCCAACGCCCCGGCAGCGAAAGCGGCCATGAGGTAGCCGAGCAGATAGCCGCCGGTCGGTCCCATCATGTAGGCAAGCCCGATGCCCTTTTCCGGCGTTCCGGCGAACACCGGCAGGCCGAGCGTACCCTGGACCAGGTACAGCGCCACCGCAGCAGAGCCGAGCCGTGACCCCAGCGCCAGCCCCAGCCCGATGACGACGAATGTCGTCATGGTCAGCGGTACCGGGTAGAAGGGGATGGAGATCTTCGCCGAAAGGGTTAGCAGGATCGAGCCGGCAATGGCCACAAGAGTGGCGATGGCCAGCTTTTCGGGCCGGGCGGCGGTCAGGGCGGCATAAAGGGTCAAGGCGGACACTCCGTGAAACCGGGAATTGAAGTGCCGGTGGTAGCGCGAATGAACGTTCCGTGACAGGGTTGAAAAGGTAAGCATGTTGCACTAGCAATGTTTGCAACTGCATTTTTGCAAAGTTGCGAACATCCATGCGCGCACGCAAGCTCTTCATCGGCGGCAAGATCCGCGCCATCCGCGGCGAACACGGCCTGACCCAGGCCGGCTTTGCCGCCAAGCTCGGAATCTCGACCAGCTATCTCAACCAGATCGAGAACAACCAGCGCCACGTCAGCGCCTCGGTGCTGCTGGCTCTGGCCGAAGCCTTCTCCGTCGACATCACCACCCTGTCCGACCAGGACACCGACCGGCTGCTTGCCGATGTCTCCGAGGCGCTCGCCGATCCGGTGTCGGGCGGGGCGCAGCCGTCGCTGACCGATGTCAAGCTTGTGGTGCAGAACGCCCCGTCCTTTGCCCGCGCCTTCCTGTCGCTGCACCAGGCCATGCGCCGCTCCGGCGACCAGCTCGCCGAACTCGACGAGACGCTGGAACGCTCCGGCGCACTTAGCGAGCCGACGCCCTACGAGGAGGTCCGCGACTTCTTCCACTATGTCGACAACTACATCCACGAACTCGACCTTGCCGGCGAGGCGCTGAGCCGGGACCTGGCGAAAAGCCGCGGCGTCAGTCTCAAGGCGCTGGCCGATCACATCGAGCGCCGCCACCGGGTGCGCGTGGTGATCGGCGCCGGTAGTGAGCCGGGGACAGGGCAGGGCGATGCGGGTGGCGGCCTGCGCCGGTTTGATCCGGTCAGCCGCGTGCTCTGGCTCAATCCGCGCACGCCGGTTTCGACGCAAGCCTTCCAGATTGCCTGCCAGATCGCGCTGATCGAGCACGACGCGGCGATGAGCAGGATCATCTCCGAGGCGCGCTTCCGTTCCGCTGACGCCGCCGGCATCTGCCGCATCGGCCTTGCCAATTATTTTGCCGGCGCCGCCATCCTGCCCTATGGCGCTTTCAGTGCCGCGGCGCGGGAACTGCGTCACGACCTGGTGCTGCTGGCCGACCGGTTCGCAACCAGCCTCGAACAGGTGGCGCACCGGCTCTCCACCCTGCAGCGGCCGGGCCAGAAGGGCGTGCCGTTCTTCTTCGCCCGGGTCGACAAGGCCGGCAACATCACCAAGCGCCATTCCGCCACCAAGCTGCAATTCGCCCGCTTCGGCTCGGCCTGTCCTTTGTGGAACGCGCACTCGGCCTTCGAGACGCCCAACCGCATCATAAGGCAGCTGGCCGAGACGCCCGACGGCGTGCGCTATCTCTGTCTGGCCACCGCGGTCTCCAAACCCTCCGGTGGCTGGCGCGATCCGGTGCAGTCCTATGCGCTCGCGCTCGGCTGCGAAGTGGCCCATGCAGGGGAGCTGGTCTACGCCGATGATCTCGACATCGCCCGCGCCGAGGCATTCGAGCCGATCGGCGTCTCCTGCCGGATCTGCGAGCGCCGCAATTGCCACCAGCGCGCAGTGCCACCACTCAAGCGCCGTCTCGTGGTCGATCCCAACACCCGCAAAACAGTGCCCTACGGATTGGAATGATCGCAGGCAAGGCTTGCGGCATGTCATCCGCTCGGGCTAGGAATTCGCATCGCCCCGTTTCAGGGGCAAGCGACCCGACTTTCAGCGAAAGGCAGACCCGGTGACCGGCACGATCTATGTCCTCAACGGACCGAACCTCAATCTTCTGGGCAAGCGCCAGCCGGAAATCTACGGCAGGGAAACCCTGGCCGATGTCGAGGCGGCAGCCTTGAGCCAGGCCGAAAGCTATGGCCTTGCCGTCCGCTTCCTGCAATCCAACGCCGAGCACCAGCTGATCGACTGGATCCACGAGGCGCGGGAGGACGGCGCCGCCGTCATCATCAACCCCGGTGCCTACACTCACACTTCGATAGCGATCCTCGATGCGCTCAACACCTTTGAAGGCCCGGTGATCGAGGTGCACATTTCCAACGTGCACAAGCGCGAGGAATTCCGCCGCCATTCCTATGTGTCGCTGCGCGCCGACGGCGTCATCGCCGGCTGCGGCACGCAAGGCTATCTGCTGGCGATCGACCGGGTTGCCCGTCTGGTCGCCGCCACCAACTGAGCGGCCGGCTGCTCGATCCGCCCGTCCCATCGGGCTGAAGCAAATTTCCGCCTTCACTTTCTCGGAGCGTTCACGTGCCTGTTTCGATGATTTCCGCGGCGCTGGTCGCAGCCCTGGTCGGATACGGCTCGACCATCGCGCTGGTGCTTGCCGCCGCCGCTGCCGTCGGCGCCGATGCTGGGCAGACCGCGTCCTGGGTGGCGGCGATCTGCTTTTCCAAGGCCATCGGATCGGCATTGCTGAGTTCCTGGAAGAAGGTGCCGATGGTGCTGGCCTGGTCGACGCCGGGCGCGGCCCTGATCGCGGCCTCCACCGGGGTTGATATTCACAAGGCTGTCGGCGCCTTTGTCTTCGCCGGCCTGCTGATTGCCCTGACCGCTGCCATCCGCCCGCTCAACCGCGCCGTCAACGCCATTCCCACCGGTGTCGCCTCGGGCATGCTCGCCGGCGTTCTGCTGCCATTCTCCATGGCCGTCGCCCTGCATGCCGCCAATCAGGCAGCCCTGGTGCTTCCGTTGATCGCGGTGTTTCTGATCGTGCGCCTGGTCAACCCGCTGATGGCGGTTCTGGCGGCGCTGATCGCCGGGCTGCTCATCGCCTTCACCGTTGCCGGCGCACCGCTTCCGCCGATGGATGTCGACTGGACCTCGTTGCGCTTCATCCAGCCCGAGTTCGATGCCGCCGTGCTGCTCGGTCTGGGGCTGCCGCTCTATCTCGTCACCATGGCGTCGCAGAACCTGCCCGGCTTTGCCGTGCTGCGCGCCAACGGCTACGAGCCGCCGGTGACCGAGGCGCTCGGCGTGACCGGCGTTCTCTCCGCCTTCTTCGCGCTGTTTGGCGCCCACACCATCAACATGGCGGCGATCACCGCGGCGATCTGCCTCGGCGACGATGTCCATCCCGACAAAAACCAGCGCTGGAAGGTGGGGCTGGTCTATGCGCTGGTCTGGATCACACTTGGCCTGTCCGGTCCGGTCATCGTGCCGGCCATCCTGGCGATGCCGCCCGAAATTATTGCCGTGGTTGCCGGTCTCGCCCTGGTCCCGCCGCTGATCGGCGCGCTGGTCTCCGCCTTCGAATTGCCGGCGACCCGTTTCGCAGCCGCCGCGACCTTCGCGGTCACCGCCTCCGGTGTTGCAGCCTTTGGCATCGGCGCGGCCTTCTGGGGTCTGCTCGCCGGCCTCGTCGTCCATCTCATGGATCACCTCAAGCCACGCTGATTGTTTGGGGGGGCACGAGTGGCAGCAAATATATTTGCTGCGGTTTGACCCGAGTCAAAGCCCCCGGAGCGATTTGGAGCCATACTTATCGCTTCAATCGAAGAGGGGTCGGAATGACGGACGTCAAGAGCGAACTGAATACAAAACCCAATGGCGCGGACGCAGCTCCCGAGGTTGCCGAGCAAAAACCTGTTGAAAAAACCGGCGCCGATGTCGTGATGCTTGATGGCGCAATGTCCGAGGGCGAAGACGCTGCCGCTGGTGCCGTGAAATCGCCGCGGCTGAACACTGCGGAGATCCGAAAGGACGATGCTGCAATCGCGCAATTGTTCGAGCAGGGTGTCTATCCCTACAAGACCAGGATGCGCCGTCTCGCCTATGAACAGGAAAAGGCCAAACTCCAGGTCGAACTGCTCAAGGCCCAGCGCTGGATCGAGGAAACCGGCCAGAAGGTGGTGATGCTGTTCGAAGGCCGCGACGCGGCCGGCAAGGGCGGCACCATCAAGCGGTTCACGGAGCATCTCAACCCGCGCACGGCTCGTGTCGTTGCACTCAACAAACCGACCGACCGGGAACGGTCGCAATGGTACTTCCAGCGCTACATCGAGCATCTGCCGGCATCGGGCGAAATGGTGTTGTTCGACCGCTCCTGGTACAATCGCGCCGGCGTCGAGCGGGTCATGGGTTTCTGTTCGCCCACCGAGTATCTCGAATTCATGCGCGAGGCGCCCGAGATCGAGCGCATGCTCACCCGCTCCGGTATCCTGCTGTTCAAGTACTGGTTCTCGGTCACGCAGGGCGAGCAGCTCAGGCGCTTCGGCGAGCGCGAGAAGGACCCGCTCAAGCAGTGGAAACTGTCGCCCATCGACAAGGCTTCACTGGACAAGTGGGACGACTACACCGAGGCAAAGGAGGCGATGTTCTTCTACACCGACACCGCCGACGCGCCCTGGACCATCGTCAAGTCCGATTGCAAGAAGCGCGCCCGGCTCAACTGCATGAAGCACTTCCTGTCCAGCCTGCCGTATCCGAACAAGGATCATCTGGTCGTGCATCATCCCGACCGGCTGATTGTCGGATCGAGCAGCCATGTCATCGGCACCGATGATCACATTCTGGGCAAGACCCTCCACCCGGATGTCCGAAAGCCGAAGATGTCCGCCGTTTAGGCCGAAACATCCGCTATTCCCGTAGCTCGGAAAGCGCCGCAATCGCGGCGCTTTTTTGCGTGAAGATTCCGGGCCTGCAAATATATATAACCTCTTGAATATGGAATATCGCTTATATATATGTGAGTCAGGCGCAACGACGCCGCGGCTGAAAATCAGCCTTATCTAGGAGGGAAGCAACGATGGAAACAGAATTCACGCCTTGGATGTCGCTGGCCGGCGGTGTCCTGATAGGCATATCGGCGGTCTTGCTGATGATGTTCAATGGCCGCATCGCGGGAATGACCGGCATCATGACCGGCATCATTCCGCCCTTTTCAACCGACTGGCCCTGGCGGATTGCCTTCCTTGCAGGTGCGGTCATCGGCCCGGTGGTCTTTCTGGCGGCCGGCGGAGCGATTCCCTACGCGGTTCCGGTGTCGCTGCCCCTGCTGGCGCTGGGCGGTTTGATCGTCGGTGTTGGTGTCTATTACGGCGCCGGTTGCACCTCGGGCCACGGCGTCTGCGGCATGGCACGGTTGTCGCCGCGGTCGATCGCCGCAACGATCACCTTCATGATCTTCACCGGACTGACCGTCTATGTCGTCCGCCACATCGCGGGGATCTGAACCATGCAGAAATTCATTGTCTCCGCACTT
>JAHJUC010000427.1 GCA_018829385.1 Alphaproteobacteria bacterium | reverse complement strand
GGAACTGCCCGCCGCCCGTCCGCAGCAGACGACGCCGCTCTACGATGTGATGGTCCGCGACAATCATGCGGTGATGGGCGACAGCTGGGGGCTGGAAACGCCGCTCTGGTTTGCGCCCTCCGCCGAGGAAGCCCATGACGTGCTCTCCTTCCACCGTTCCAATGATTTCGAGCACATCGGCAATGAGGTCCGCGCCACCCGCGAGCGCGTCGGCGTCACCGAGATCGCCAACTTCGCCAAGTACCGTGTCTCCGGCCAGGGCGCCGAGGCCTGGCTGTCGCAGCTGATGACCAACACCATGCCCAAGCAGGGCCGCATCGTGCTCACCCCGATGCTCAACGAGTTCGGCAAGCTGATCGGCGATTTCACCATCGCCAAGGCGGGCGACGAGGATTTCATGGTCTGGGGCTCGTCGGCGGCGCAGCGCTATCACATGCGCTGGTTCGAGAAGCACCTGCCCAGGGACGGCTCGATCCGCGTCCACCGCTACGATCTCACTCTCGTCGGCCTGTCGATCGCCGGTCCCCGCGCCCGCGATGTGCTGCAAAAGCTCACCGACGACGACGTCTCGAACGCCGCCTTCCGCTTCATGGATTTCCGCAAGATGGATGTCGGCGGCGCGCCCTGCATGGTCAACCGCGTCACCTACACCGGCGACCTCGGCTACGAGATCTGGATGGAACCCTGCTACCAGCAGGCGGTCTATCGCGCCATCAAGGCGGCCGGCGAAGAGTTTGACATCGTCGATTTCGGCATGCGCGCCCTGCTGTCGATGCGGCTCGAGAAGAACTTCCCGACCTGGTTCCGCGAACTCCGTCCGATCTACGGCCCCTATGAGGGCGGCATGGAGCGCTTCATCAAGCTTTCCAAGAACGACTTCATCGGCCGCGAAGCCGCCGCGAAGGAACATGCGGCCGGCCCGAAACTGATGCGCACCTCGTTTCTGGTCGACGCGCTCGATGCCGACGTGATGGGCGACGAGCCGGTCTGGGCGAAAGTCGGCGACACAGACTACGGCACCGTCGAAGCCCCGCATGGATACGGCGCGCCGCGCTTTGATGCCGATGGCAAAGAGATCGCCAAGCCCGAAGGCGGCACGTTGCGCGACGGCGACTGGCGCGTCGTCGGCTGGATCACCTCGGGCGGTTACGCCCATACCATCGGCTCCTCGATGGCCCAGGGCTACATCCCGGCGGCGTTAGCGAACAACGGCGATGCCGGCATGTTCGAGATCGAGATCATGGGCATCCGCCGCCCGGCCCGGATCGCGCTCGAGGCGCCGTTCGACCCGATGGGCGAGAAGATGCGGAGCTGAACCGGTGACGGCCACCTGGGAGGAGAACCGCGCGCTACAAATCCTTGACGCCCGCCGCGACAGGCGGCAGATCGCCTGTGCCGAGGCTGATGAACTCTCGATGGAAGCGGCCTACAGGATCAGCCGGCGGATCAGGGACCTGCGCAGCTCTGCAGGCGAGCGCGTAATCGGTCGAAAGCTCGGTTTCACCAACCGCACCATCTGGGACGAGTACCAGGTTCACGCCCCGATCTGGGGCTACATGTATGACACGACCTTCCACGACATTTCGTCGGCAGAGACCCCGTTTTCACTCGCCCCTTTCTGCGAGCCGCGGATTGAACCCGAAATCGCGTTTGCATTCGCACGTGCCCCGCGGGCTGGGGAAAGCGATAACGAACTGCTCGGCGCGATTGCCTGGTATGCGCACGGCTTCGAGATTGTCGATTCGCTCTACAAGGACTGGAAATTCAAGGCTGCCGACACTGTGGCCGCCTTCGGCCTGCACGGCGCCTATCTGTGCGGACCGCGCCGGCAAATGACCGATGAAGACGCCGCGATGCTGCCGTCGGCTCTCAAAACCTTCCAGATTGAAATCGCGCGCGATGGCGAAACCATCGACATTGGCCATGGCGCCAATGTGCTGGACAGCCCTTTGTCGGCGCTGCGCCACGCCATCGAGGTGATCGCAAACGACCCCGACGCCGCACCGATCGGCGCCGGCGAGATCGTCACCACTGGCACGGTGACGCGGGCGTTCCCGATCAAGCCCGGTGAGACATGGGAAACCACGGTCAGCGGCCTGCCGCTCGGCGGTCTTCGGATAGCCTTCGCCTAGAACACCGAACAAGAGACCGGATCGCACGGTCCAGACAAAAAAATGCCCGCGAAGTCAGAGACTTGCGGGCATTTCAGGATTCAATCTGCAAAGCACCTGACTCAGTGTGTCAGAGGCAAAATCCGGTCTCACTCCGCCCGCACCACGGCATTGCCGGCTTCAGCCAGCCTGGCAAGATCGGCAGGCTTGAGCTCGACAGATTCGCCGCAGCCGCAGGCCGATGTCTGGTTCGGGTTGTTGAACACGAAGCCCGAGCGCAGCTTGGTGATCTCGTAATCCATCTCGGTGCCAAGCAGGTAAAGCACGGCCTCGGGCGCCACGAAGACGGTGGCGCCGTCGCGCTCGATCCGGTCGTCCTTTGGGTTGACCTCTGTCGCCAGATCGATGGCGTATTCCATCCCGGCGCAACCGCCCTTCTTGATGCTCACGCGGATGCCCGCGGCATTGTCGGATGTCTTCAGGATCGTCTTGACGCGGTCGGCGGCAGCCGGGGTCAAGGTCATTACGGCAAAACCCATCACGGTCTCCTTCGGCAAAACGGGTTCAAGGCCCGCTGCTTCGTTCCATGAATGTAGTGTGAAGCAGTCAACTTAACAAGAAGCCAACGCGGTGACAACGGCGCGGCATCAGTACCAGCCGACAGCCACTTGCGCTTCTTCGCTCATCCGGTCAGGTGTCCAGGGCGGATCGAACGTCATCGACACGTCGACGCCGGAGATGCCCTCGACCGTGTTGACGGCGTTCTCGACCCAGCCCGGCATTTCGCCCGCCACCGGGCAGCCGGGTGCTGTCAGCGTCATCTGGATCTTGACCATCCGGTCGTCCTCGATGTCGATCTTGTAGATCAGCCCGAGCTCGTAGATGTCGGCCGGAATTTCCGGGTCATAGACGGTCTTCAGCGCCGAGATGATGTCGTCGCTCAGCCGCGCCAGTTCCTCGCGCGGAATGGCGGATTGGGAGACGGCAGTGCCGGTGTCGGCTGCTGCGGCGGTGTCAGTTTCGGATGCGTCGCTCATCAGCTCATATCCTTCATGAGAAAAACGCCCGGGCCTTTTCGAGTGCTTCGACCAGCACATCGATTTCCGCACGGGTATTGTACAGCCCCATCGAGGCCCGGCAAGTCGAGGTCGCGCCGAACCGCTTGAGCAGCGGCTGGGCGCAATGGGTGCCCGCCCTGACGGCGACGCCGGACCGGTCGATCAGCATCGAGACGTCATGAGCATGGATGCCCTCGATCTCGAAGGC
>JAHJUC010000426.1 GCA_018829385.1 Alphaproteobacteria bacterium | reverse complement strand
ATCGCGGGCGCCGATCATCTTCTTTTCAGACAGCCCGACAAGCGAATAGGCGCCTTCGAGCCGGGACAGCGCGTCGATGAATTTCGGCACGATCCGGGTCTTCTCGCTGACGGCGATCAGGTGCAGGATGGTTTCGGTGTCGGAGGTGGACGAGAAGATCGAGCCGCGGTTCTGCAATTCGCGCTGCACGGTGAGCGCATTGGTGATGTTGCCATTGTGGGCGATGGCAAAGCCGCCGCCGGCGAACTCGGCAAAGAACGGCTGAACGTTGCGCAGGCCCTCGCCGCCGGTGGTGGAATAGCGGGTGTGGCCGATGGCGCGGTCGCCGGGCAGCCGGTCCATGACCGAGCGCTTGGTGAAGGTGTCGCCGATCAGCCCGACATGGCGCTCGACGGAAAACTGCTGGCCGTCGAAGGCAACGATGCCTGCGGCTTCCTGGCCGCGGTGCTGAAGCGCATGCAGGCCCAGGGTTACAACGGCGGCCGCATCGGATTTGCCGAAGATGCCAAACACACCGCATTCGTCATGGAAGTCATCGGCTTCGTTGTCGATTGGTTTCAAGCCACTGTCTGTCATCGGCGTCGAACCCTTCATATAGACCCGCCGGATTGATCCCGGCTGGAAATCATCATCCGCTGGTGGCGGGCGCCGCATCGGATCCCGGTTCTTCCGAACCGCCGCCGCGCAGGCGCTCGAGGATCGTTGCATCGGCATCATCGGGAAGCATGTTGACCAGTTTGGCGCCCAGCGAATCGAGCATCGGCTTGGATTTCGCCGTCACCACCCATTCCGGCTGCTTCGGCGTGGCCACCAGCCAGTTGAAGAACAGCATGGCGACGACGACCAGCAGCACGCCGCGGGCTGCGCCAAAGACGAAGCCGAGCGTGCGGTCGAGCGCGCCGATGCGGCTGTCGATGATGAAATCGGCAATCCGCATGGTGATGTAGGAGACCAGGATCAGCGCGATCAGGAAAACCACCGCGGCGGAGCCGATCATGGCGATCTTGTCCGACGAGGTGTATTTCAGGGCCAGCGGCGTGAGCAGCGGATAGAGGAAATAGGCAGCGGCCGCGGCCGCGATCCATGAGGCGACGGCCAGAACCTCGCGCGAAAATCCGCGAACCATGGCAAGCACCGCAGAAAACAGCGTGATGCCAAGCAGGATGCCGTCAAGAAGGGTAATAGGCATGAAATCGCGTTCCGTTCAGGCTCTGCCTACCTGTGCCGCCCGCGGCGCCCGATAGGCTGAATTCAGTTTTCGTCCTCGTCACTTCCGGTCAGAGCCGCACCCTTGGACCCGGCAATGCGCGCGACCAGGTCCGCCAGTGCTTCCATCTGGGCCAGGCCCGCGCCCGACCGGGATGGCAGGTCGGCGGATCCCGATGGCAATACCGCGTTGGCGAAGCCCAGTTTCTCGGCTTCCTTCAGCCGCAAACCCGTTTGCGCCACCGGCCGGATGGCCCCCGACAGGCTGACTTCGCCGAAATAGACGCAATCGGCGGGAAGGGCAAGCCCGGCGAGAGAGGAAACCAGTGCCGCGGCCACGGCCAGGTCGGCCGCGGGTTCGGTGATCCGATAGCCGCCGGCGATGTTGAGGTAGACATCATGGCTGCCGAGCCGCACGCCGCAATGGGCCTCGAGCACCGCAAGAATCATCGCCAGCCGGGACGAGTCCCAGCCGATCACCGCACGGCGCGGCGTGCCGAGGCTCGAGGGGGCAACCAGCGCCTGGACCTCGACCAGCACCGGTCTGGTGCCCTCGATGCCGGCAAACACCGCAGCACCCGGGGCCTTGGCGTTGCGTTCGCCCAGGAAAAGCTCGGACGGATTGGCGACCTCGCGCAGGCCCTTGTCGGACATTTCGAAGACGCCGATCTCGTCGGTGGCGCCGAAGCGATTCTTCACCGTCCTGAGAATCCGGTAGTGATGGCCGCGGTCGCCTTCGAAATAAAGCACCGCATCGACCATGTGCTCGACCACGCGCGGGCCGGCGATCTGGCCGTCCTTGGTGACATGGCCGACCAGAACCATGGCGGCGCCGGTCTGCTTGGCGTAGCGCACCATGGCGTGTACGCCGGTGCGCACCTGGGTGACCGTGCCCGGCGCCGAGCCTGCAAGATCGCTCCAGAGCGTCTGGATCGAATCAATAATGACGAAATCAGGCCGCTTGCCCTCGGCCAGTGTTGCCAGGATGTCCTCGACATTGGTTTCGGCCGCCAGCAGCACGCCCGAGTCGGCGGCGCCCAGCCGCTGCGCCCTCAATCGCACCTGGGCGACGGCTTCTTCGCCCGAGACATAGATCACCCGGTGGCCCTGACGGGCCAGCGCGGCTGCGGCCTGCATCAGCAGCGTCGACTTGCCGATACCCGGATCGCCGCCGACCAAGACTGCGGAACCGCGGACGAAGCCGCCGCCGGTGACCCGGTCGAGCTCACTGACCAGGGTCGAAATCCGCGGCGCTTCCTCGATTTCGCCGGACAGGCTGGCAAGAGCGACGGGCCGGCCCTTGCGCGCCGCCGTGCCCGGACCGCCGCCGATGCCGCCGGTCGGGTCATCCTCGACAATGGTGTTCCATTCGCCGCAGCCATCGCACTTGCCCGCCCAGCGGGTATGGACCGTGCCGCAGGACTGACAGATGAACTGGGTGCGTGTCTTGGCCAAATCTCGGATCCCTTTGCTGTTGCGGATGGTGTGTCAGGAAGATAGGCGTTTGTCCACTGTTTGTTCT
>JAHJUC010000425.1 GCA_018829385.1 Alphaproteobacteria bacterium | reverse complement strand
GGAAACGAGTTTGGCGTGCAATCCACCCCAACCTTCTTCGTCAACGGCAAGCGGTATCCGGGGAATATGTCGATTGACATCATGTCGGCGATCATCGACCCGCTGCTCTAGGCGGGCAAGGCCCAGCACTCCCTTGTGGATAGACCGCGAGGGATGCTTTGGCGCGCCGATGAATGCCCCTGATGCGCATGGCCGGAAGGCCCGGTCATGAAGTTCACCAAGCTTAGGGTCCTGGGCTTCAAGTCCTTCGTCGAACCGACTGAATTCGTCATCGAGCGCGGCCTGACCGGCGTGGTCGGGCCCAATGGCTGCGGCAAGTCCAATCTTGTCGAGGCCATGCGCTGGGTGATGGGCGAGAACTCCTACAAGAACATGCGCGCCTCGGGCATGGACGATGTGATCTTTTCGGGGTCCGGCAACCGCCCGGCCCGCAACACCGCGGAAGTCGGCCTCTACCTCGACAATTCCGACCGCACCGCGCCCGCCGCTTTCAACGATTCAGACGAGATCCAGGTTACCCGCCGCATCGAGCGCGAATCCGGCTCCGTCTACCGGATCAACGGCAAGGAAGCCCGCGCCAAGGATGTGCAGCTGCTGTTTGCCGATGCCTCGACCGGCGCCCGGTCGCCCTCGATGGTCGGGCAGGGGCGTATCGGCGAACTGATCCAGGCCAAGCCGCAGGCGCGCCGGCAGCTGCTCGAAGAAGCCGCCGGCATTTCCGGCCTGCACTCCCGCCGCCATGAGGCCGAGCTGAGGCTGCGCGCCGCCGAGACCAACCTTGAGCGTCTCGATGACGTCACCTCCGAGCTTGAATCCCAGGTTGAGAGCCTCAAGCGCCAGGCCCGGCAGGCCAACCGTTTCAAGATCCTCTCGGCCGAAGTCCGGCAGGCCGAGGCGACGCTGCTGCATCTCAGGTGGTCGCTCGCCAAGGGCCAGGAAGGCGAGGCCGAAAGCGCGCTCGCCCAGGCCACGTCGCAGGTCGCCGAACTGGCCCAGGCACAGATGGAGGCCGCCAAGAACCAGGCCATCGCCGCGCACAAGCTGCCGGAGTTGCGCGAGGCCGAGGCCGCCGCGGCGGCCGCCCTGCAGCGGCTGCAGATCGCCCGCACCCAGATCGACGAGGAAGCCGAGCGCATTGCCCGCCGCCGCGAGGAGCTGGACCGCCGCATGGCGCAGCTCAAGGCCGACATCGAGCGCGAGGAACGCCTGATTGCCGACAATGCCGGCATCATGCAGCGGCTCTCCGACGAGGAGGCCGAACTCAAGGCGGCGCTTGAAGGCAGCGGCGAACGCTCAGCGGCGCTCAAGGCAGCCTTCGAAGCCGCCCAGGCAAAGCTCACTGAGAGCGAGACCTCGCTCGGCGTCATCACTGCCGAGCGCGCCGAAGCCGCCGCCGAACGCACCCAGCTCGAGCGGATCATCCGCGAAGCCGGCGAGCGCAAGGCCCGGCTGGACCGGCAGATCGCCAGCCAGGATGCGGACCTGGCCGGGATCGCCGAACGGATCGCAGGCCTTCCCGATCCCGCCGCCAAGCGCCGCGACAGCGAGATTGCCGAGAAGGCGCTTGTTGACGCCGAAAAGGCGCTGACTGAAATCGAGACGGCGCTTGAGGCCGCCCGGGCAGCGGAAGCCGCAGCGCGCCAGCCGGTGACCGAGGCCAAGGCCCGGCTCAACGCCATCGAGACCGAGGCAAAGACCATTGCCCGCATGCTCAATGCCGGCCAGGGTTCGGACCTGTTCCCGCCGGTGGTCGAGCAGATCAAGGTCGACCGCGGCTACGAGACCGCACTTGGCGCAGCCCTTGGCGACGATCTCGACCTGCCGCTCGACCCCGCGGCCCCTGCCCACTGGGCAAAGATGCGGCCGGCCGGTGACGACGCGGCACTGCCCGACGGCGTCACGCCACTGTCGACCCATGTTCGGGCGCCCGAAGAGCTTGCCCGGCGTCTGGCCCATATCGGGCTGGTTGCCGACGCCGACCACGGCAAGGCGCTGCACGGATCGCTCAGGCCCGGCCAGCGTCTGGTGACCCGCGACGGCGCCGTCTTCCGTTGGGACGGCTATGTCGCCTCCGCCGATGCGCCGACACCGGCGGCACTGAGGCTTGAGCAGAAGAACCGCCTGGCCGAGCTCAACGAGGAGGCCGTCGAGGCTACCAAATCGCTGCGCCAGGTCGAAGAAGCGCTCACGCAAAGCGAGGCCGCGGTCGTCGCCCGCGTCAACGAGAGCAGGAACGCGCGCGACCTGATCCGTGACGCCAGCAAGAATGTCAGCCGCGCCCGCGACGAACTGGCCAGCGCCGAGCGGGCGTCGGGCGAACTCTCCAACCGCCGCGCGGTGCTGACAGAATCCCGCGCCCAGGTCGGTGCGCAACTGGCCGAGACGGTCGAGGCGCTGGAACAGGCCCAGCTTTCGCTCCAGGCCTGTCCGGATCTGGCCGGGCTTGATGCGGCGCTCACCCGGATCAACGCCCAGGTCGCTACCGATCGCGGCGGTCTGGCCGAAGCCCGCGCCGCCCACGAGGGGCTGGAACGCGAGAACGCCGCCCGCGCCCGCAGGCTCGAGGCGATTGCTAGCGAACGGGCCAGCTGGCTTGAGCGCGCCGCGAACGCCGAGAACCATCTCGCAGCACTCGCCGCCCGGTCGAGCGAAGCCTCGGCCGAAGTCGCCGGCATCGCCGAGGCGCCCGATGAAATCGCCGCCCGCCGCCGCCAGCTGATGAACCAGCTTTCGGAAGCCGAGAAGCGCCGCCAGGAAGCCGCCGACACGCTGGCGCTTGCCGAGACCAGATCACGCGAGGCCGACAAGATCGCCACCGAGGCAATCGGCGCGCTTTCGCAGGGCCGCGAGGCGCGTGGCCGCGCCGAGGAACGGCTGATGGCCGCCAGGGAGCGCCGCGAGGAAGGCGAGGCCCGCATCCGCGAAGCGCTCAATTGCGAGCCGCACCTGGCCATGCGCCAGACGGGACTGGCCGCCGACGCCCCGTTGCCCGACCCGGCGCAGGTCGAGCGCAACCTCGAACGCCTCAAGATCGAGCGGGAACGGCTGGGTGCGGTCAACCTGCGCGCCGAGGAAGAGCAGACCGAACTCTCCGAGCGCCTCGACCTGATCATCACCGAGCGCGAGGATATCATCGACGCGATCAAGAAGCTGCGCGCCGGGATCCAGAGCCTCAACAAGGAGGGCCGTGACCGTCTTCTCGTCGCCTTCGACATCGTCAACGCCCAGTTCCAGCGGCTGTTCACCCACCTCTTCGGCGGCGGCACGGCGGAACTGCAGTTGATCGAGTCCGACGATCCGCTCGAAGCCGGCCTTGAAATCCTGGCCCGGCCGCCGGGCAAGAAGCCGCAGACCATGACGCTGCTGTCGGGCGGCGAACAGGCGCTGACCGCCATGGCGCTGATCTTCGCGGTGTTCCTGACCAACCCGGCGCCGATCTGCGTGCTCGACGAGGTCGACGCGCCGCTCGACGACCACAATGTCGAGCGCTACTGCAACCTGATGGACGAGATGGCCGCTTCCACCGAGACCCGCTTCGTCATCATCACCCACAACCCGATCACCATGGCCCGCATGAACCGCCTGTTCGGCGTCACCATGGCCGAGCAGGGGGTGAGCCAGCTGGTCTCGGTCGATCTTCAGACCGCCGAACAACTGCGCGAAGCGGGGTAGGGGGTAAAGCTGGCAGTAGAGCTCATGTGGACGAACGGTGCACAAGTTGGTCCATTTTTAGGGATTGCCTTTGCGCATTTCAGGTGGGATCAGAAACCTCTCCATCTGTGCTCGTGTGACAACATACCCGGGAATAGCAGCAGGCCCAGGAAGCCTAATGCCCTGTTTTTCCGCCAACGCCAAGGCCGTTGCCATTGCTACGTAGGTATGATTGCCATCCACAATCTCTGAAGCACCCCCGCTGATGAAGCCTTCGCACACAATGACAGGCCTAGGAAGATTCTTCATTGTATGCTTTCGCAGACGCTCTTCATCAATTCTGCCATTAGCAAACATATCTTCCACCTTGTGAATATCTATTGGAATACCGAATAGTTCGCAGTTTTCTTCCGCCCAACGTCGCAATGATGCGACATCTAACCATTGTTCAATTCCAAATTCGTCTGTGTATTGAAAGACTTCTGTCTTGTGCGATGTTTTGCCAGTCATTATACCGCCGAGGACTGCTTGAGGTGAGTTGGTTAGCAAACTAAAATCGAAGAATTTTGGGTGATTATCCTGATTATGAAGCAATAGAACCGTTGAACCGGAAGGAAAAGAATTTTGGTTCGATGAGATGGTTATTGCCGGTTTGAGTTGTTTGACGCAAGCCTGCTAACAGTCGAAGGCGCAGCTCCGGCGACTTCGAGTTAGTGTTTTCCTCCTGAATCCTAGAGCGTCAATGTAATTCGATATTCAACAGCCAGCAAAAGCTTAAGACGGCGAAACAAAATAGGAGGTCTTCCTATCTGCCACATGGCGTGCTATTTATCGCCATATGGCAAGGATAGATCAATGACCCAGGTGCTGACGCCGCAAACTGACCTCGCAGACGCAGTTTCTCTCGCCGCTATCGACCCGGCCCGCATTGCACGCGTTTCCGCGACCGCATTTTCGCGCATCGCCGAGGCCTGGCGTCTTGGCGGCGAGGCTGCGGCGCAGCTGCTCGACATCAGTCCGCGCACCTTTGCCCGGATGAAAGCCGGCGACTGGTCGGGCCGGTTGAGCCGGGATCAGCTGATGCGGGTGAGCGCGGTAACCGGGCTCTACAAGGGCCTGCATCTCTATTTCAGCGACGAACTGGCCGATCGGTGGGTCAGCATGCGCAATACCGGCCCCCTGTTTGACGGTCGGGCCCCGATCGAGGCGATGATCGAAGGCGGCCTTCCCGCCATTCTTGCCACCCGCAGCCACATCGACGCGTTGCGGGGCGGCGCGTGACGCTGCCTTTGGTGAGCATGGCGGTCGAAGCCACGGTGCGCCTGATCCCGACCGCCTATTACAAGCCGCCGGTGCTGACGGCACTGGTCGAGGATGCGCAGGATCTTGCTGTGCTGGCGGCCATCGAGGGGCTCACCAGCCAGCGGCTGATCGCCGAGAGAACCGGGCTCACGGGTCTTGATCCGCGGGAACTCCTGTTTCGCGCCTGGGGCCAGACCCATGTCAATGCGGCCTTTGCCTATACCCGCGCAGAAGGCAACCGTTTCAACGACGCCGCGCGCGGCGCCTGGTATGCCGGTTTCGAGGACCTGACGGCGATCGCCGAGGTTGCCTATCATCGCACCCGCGAGTTGGAGCGGATCGATTATTACAGGGACGAGGCCATCTATCAGTCGTTGCTGGCAGGGTTCATGGGCGATTTTCATGATCTGAGGACCGCGCCGGCCGCTGCGCCCTGGCTCTCGCCTGACACGGCACTCGCCTATCCGGAAGGCCAGGCGCTGGCCCGATCGATGCGCGCTGAGGGCGCGCGCGGCTTCATCTATCCTTCGGTGCGGCGGCCCAGTGGGACCTGCCTCGTCGCCTTCGAGCCGCACCTGGTGCAGAATGTGCGGCCGGGCGCGCGCTGGAAAATGGTCTGGAACGGCAGCCGGGATTACACCGTCACCACGGCCTGACCGCCGATTTCGACGGCCACCCGCCTCAACCCAGCGCCGAAACCAGCGCCGCGACCACCCGGTCCTGGGTTTCGTCATCGAGATAGGGGTGCATCGGCAGGCTGAGCACGCTGGCCGACAGCCGGTCCGTGACCGGCAGTTCGCCGCCGGCAACCCCGTGGTGGCTGTAGGCATCCTGCCGGTGCAGCGGCTTGGGATAGTAGACCGCCGTCGGCACGCCTTCTTCCTTCATCCGGGCCTGAATCGCTGCCCGGTCCGCGCCTTCCGGCAGCTTGATCGTGTATTGCGCCCAGACCGACTGCAGCCCGTCCGGCACCTTCGGGGTTGCCACGTGGCCTTCCAGCAATGAGGTGTATCGGGCGGCAATCCGGTTGCGCGCTTCGATCTCGTCGTCGAAGATCGCCAGTTTCTCGATCAGGATCGCTGCCTGCATCGTGTCGATCCGGCCGGTCATGCCGACCCGCACATTGTCATACTGGTTTTCGCCCTTGCCGTGAAACAGGATCGAGCGCAGCGTGGCGGCGAGTTCGGCATCGTCGGTGAAGATCGCGCCGCCGTCGCCATAGGCGCCGAGCGGCTTGGCCGGGAAAAAGCTGGTGGCCGTCGCCATCGCCAGCGTGCCGACCCGGCGGTTGCGGTAGCGCGCACCGTAGCCTTGCGCGGCGTCGCCCAGGATCCAAAGCCCTTCGCGCGCGGCGATCTTCGACACCGCGTCGTAATCGGCGGGAAGCCCGAACAGATCGACGGGGATGATGCCGACCGGCTCCTGCCCCGCCTCTCTTGCCGATGCGATGGCGATCTCGAGCGAGGCGGGATCCATGTTGAACGTGTCGGCGTCGACATCGACGAACCAGACATGCGCGCCGAGCCAGGCTACCACTTCGGCCGTCGCGACGAAGGTGAACGCCGGGCAGAAGATCGCCTGGCCCGGCCGCAGGTTCTTCGCCATCAGCACCATCGCCAGCGCATCGGTGCCGGACGAGCAGGCGATGACATGCTGCGCGCCGCTATGGGCGGCGAGTTGGGCTTCAAGCTCGGCGACTTCGGGGCCCATGATGAACTGCCCGTGGTCCAGAACCCGG
>JAHJUC010000424.1 GCA_018829385.1 Alphaproteobacteria bacterium | reverse complement strand
GGTCGCCGTAATCCGCGCCGACCGCGGCGCGCACCGACGGCCTGCGGGCGAGCTCGGCGCGCCAGGCAATGAGCTTGTCGAGGCCGGTGAAGAAGCCGAAATCGGCAATCTGCTCGACCGTATCGAAATAGCGGAAGACCGGGGCATAGACGGCGTCGACGAGGCTGAACCGGGCGCCGGCGAACCAGGGGCCTTGTCCCAGTTGTGCCTCGACGCGCCGGAACCGGTTGCGAAGCACCGTGGCCCGGGCATCAAGCGCCTCGCTTCCGCGCGCCGAATAGAAGGCGGCGATGTCGGCCAGGATCTCGGCGCCAAAGCCGATCCAGGCACGATGGCGGGCACGCTCGACCGGGTCTTCGGGGTGCAGCGGATGCGCCTGGGTGTCCTCCAGGAATTCGAGAATGGCGCCGGACTCAAACAGGGCGGCCTCGCCAACCTTCAGCACCGGCGTGCGGCCCAGCGGCGAAATGGCGAGAAACCAGTCGGGCTTGTTGGCGAGGTCGACGGTGATGCGGTCGTGGGCCACCTGCTTTTCGGCAAGCGCTATGGCGATGCGCTGGACATAGGGACACAGCGCGTGGCTCACGAGTGTCAGTGAACTGGTCATGGATATCTCCCGAGATTGGCCGGACCGGCGCGGCGAACACCGGCCCGGCGCTCACGCCGCAGATTACAGCTCGACTGCTGCGGTGTGTTCGATTGTCTTCCAGTTGGCGTCGGCCTTGGAGATGGTGCCGGCCTTGTCCTTCAGGAACGCCTCGTAGACGTCCTTGTTGAGGAAGACATAGAGCTTGTCTTCCACGACTGCAGCGTAACGCGGATCGCCGTCGAACTTCTTGCCGACGGACACGCCAAAGGCGCAGAAGCCGCCGTGCTGGGGCGCATAGCGGGCCGGGTCTGCCTGGAACTTCTTCAGGTTTTCGTCCGAGGCGAAATAGAAGGCGACTCCATCGTGGGCGGCGGCATAGGATGCATTGCCCTCCAGGTGCTTGCCGCCGTCGAGCAGGGCCACCGGATCGGCGCCGTGCAGGCCGAGCGGCGCACCGCCATAGGTGAGGCCCGGAGCCACGTTGAATTCGTCGGCGGCCATGGCCGAACCGAAGGCGCAAAACGCGCTGAGCGCGGCAACAGCGAAAGTGAGTTTATGGGACATAATCATTCCTCTTCTGTGTAACGGGGGTATCGGTTGGTGTGGTTGGTGGAACAACCCCGATCCTCGCGGACCGGGGGCGCTGGCATCTGCGGCGGGGAAAGGGGAACCTCACGAGCAGCGTCGACGCCGCTCCATACAGCCCCAGATCCTTCCGTTTTTTAATGTCAGAAAGTCCTGTTTTTGCGCTCGATCGTCCGAAGATCTGTACGAGCACGATAAATCCTGTAATCTGGCCTCATGTTGGACCTGCTCAGCGATATCCTCACCCGCCTGTCCCTTCGCGGTACGCTCTATTTCCGGACGAGCTTCACCGAACCATGGGGCGTGCGCGTTCCGGCCCATCGCAACGTGGCGCGTTTCCACTTCGCACACCGCGGCGAGGCCGTCGTACGGGTCGAGGGACAGATGCATCCGGTCGTGCTGGCCCAGGGCGACCTGGTGATCATTCCGCACGGGGCGGCGCACGTGCTCTCTTGCCGACATACCGGACCAGAGGAGGCCTTGCCGCTCGATGACGTGTTGGCGCGTTCAGGATTTTCCGGCCACGGCACGCTGGTGTGGGGCGGCGAGGACGGACCACAGGACACGCAGCTGATCTGCGGCCATTTTGCCTTGGCGGAGGGATCGCGGCACATGCTGTTCGACCGGTTGCCGCCGCTCATTCACCTGCGCGGCTATGGCGAGGAAGCCGGCCCCTGGCTAGAGGCGACGCTGCGGGTGATCGGCGCCGAGGCTGGCGGCGCCCGGCTTGGCGGCGACCTGATCGCTCTCAAGATGTCGGAGGCGATCTTCGCGCAGGCGATCCGGGCGCATATCGAACAGACCAGCGGCACCGGGAGCGGCGTCGCGGGTTTCGCCGATCCGCACCTGTCGCGTGCACTGGCCGCGTTTCACCGACAGCCTGCGTCCGACTGGAGTGTCGAGAAGCTCGCCCGCGAGGCCGCGCTGTCGCGCACTGGCTTCGCCGAACGCTTTGCCGCCAGGCTCGGCGTGACCCCGATGGCCTATGTCACCGCATGGCGCATGCAGATCGCCCGCGAGGCGCTGGCGACGCGTGGTTTCTCGGTGGCGGAGGCGGCGGAAGTCTCCGGCTACGCCTCGGAATCGGCCTTCAGCCGCGTCTTCAAGAAGGAGATCGGGCTTTCGCCCGCGGCCTTCCGGCACGCTTGCGTCGAACGGCAACGCGCCGCCTGACCCTTCGTCCGTAGCTTCGGACGAACTGACCAATATCCCGGACAATCGAATGTTCATCGTTCCCGCCAGGCAGACTAGTCAGATGGAGCGGCGGATGACCCGTCGCGTCATCAACCTGCCGAAAGGACTTGCATCATGCGCTTTGTCACCAAGACCATTCATGCCTGGCTGGATTATCCGGTCGCGTTCGCACTCGTCACCCTGCCGTTCCTGCTCGGGCTCGGGGCCGACCAACCGCTCGCACTGGCAATCTCGCCGATCGTCGGCGCAGCGGCCTTCCTGTTGACCGTGTTCACGGATCACGATCTGGGCGTCATCCGCATACTGCCGTACCGGCTGCATCTGGCCGCCGATCTCGTGGCCGGGCTGCTGTTCCTGGCGCTTCCCTTTGCGCTGGGCTTCACGGGGCTCGATGCGGCCTTCTACCTCGTCAATGGTTTCGCGGTGGTCGCTGTCATCTGCCTGTCGAAACCGGAACCGGAAATGGCGGCGTGAGCGCCGCCGCGCCGGTTCCGATGCAAATTGCCGACGCACATAAAAAGCCCCCGAATCTCGCGATCCGGGGGCTTTTGCAATTCGTCGGCGTCAGGCGGTTAACCCGCCCTCGGTTCATCCTTGCCTGACTTATTCGCCGGCTTCGAGTTCCTTGCCGGTTTCCTGGTCGACGACCTTCATCGACAGGCGGACCTTGCCGCGTTCGTCGAAGCCCAGCAGCTTGACCCAGACCTTCTGGCCTTCCTTGACCACGTCGCCGGTCTTGGAGACGCGTTCGGCGGCGAGCTGGGAGATGTGGACCAGACCGTCCTTGGGGCCGAAGAAGTTCACGAAGGCGCCGAAATCGGCGACCTTGACGACCGTGCCTTCGTAGATCATGCCGACTTCCGGCTCGGCGACGATCGAGTGGATCCACTTCTTGGCGGCCTCGATCTCCTTGCCCGAGGACGAGGCGATCTTGATGGTGCCGTCGTCGTCGATGTTGATCTTGGCGCCGGTCTTCTCGACGATCTCGCGGATGATCTTGCCGCCGGTGCCGATGACGTCACGGATCTTGTCGACCGGGATGTTCATGACCTCGATGCGCGGTGCGAACTCGCCCAGCTGGCCACGGCTTTCCGACAGGGCGTTGCCCATTTCGCCGAGGATGTGCAGGCGGCCGTCCTTGGCCTGGCCAAGCGCGATCTGCATGATTTCCTCGGTGATGCCGTCGATCTTGATGTCCATCTGCAGGGCGGTGATGCCGTCGGAGGTGCCGGCGACCTTGAAGTCCATGTCGCCCAGGTGATCCTCGTCACCGAGAATGTCGGAGAGGACGGCGAACTTTTCGCCTTCCTTGATCAGGCCCATGGCGATACCGGCGACCGGCTTTGCCAGCGGCACGCCTGCATCCATCAGCGCCAGCGAAGTGCCGCAGACGGTTGCCATCGAGGACGAACCGTTGGATTCGGTGATCTCGGAGACGACGCGCAGGGTGTAGGGGAACTGGTCGGCAGACGGCATCATCGGGTGGATGGCACGCCAGGCGAGCTTGCCGTGGCCGATTTCGCGGCGGCCGGGCGAACCGGTGCGGCCGGTCTCGCCGACCGAATAAGGCGGGAAGTTGTAGTGCAACATGAAGGTGGCCTTGTAGGTCCCCGTCAGGCTGTCGACATACTGCTCGTCCTCGCCGGTGCCGAGCGTGGCAACGACGATGGCCTGGGTTTCGCCGCGGGTGAACAGCGCCGAGCCGTGGGTGCGCGGCAGCAGGCCGACTTCCGAGACGATCGGACGCACGGTCGACAGGTCGCGGCCGTCGATGCGGCTCTTGGTGTCGAGAATGGCGTTGCGGACGACCTTGGCCTGCAGCGACTTGAAGACGGCGCCGATGACTTCGGAAGTGAAGCGGGGCTCTTCGCCGTCAGCCGGAGCGAAGTGCTCCTTGACCTTGGCCTTGACCGCGTCGATGGCTGCATAGCGGGCAGCCTTGTCGGTGTTGGTGTAGGCGGCGCGCAGATCGGCTTCGCACATGCCGAGCATTTCGGCTTCGAGTTCGGAATGATCCGGAGCGGTGAAGTCGCGCGGCTCCTTGGCAGCGGCTTCGGCGAGCTTGATGATCGCGTCGATGACCGGCTGGAAGCTCTTGTGGCCGAACATGACGGCGCCGAGCATGACGTCTTCTGCCAGTTCCTTGGCTTCGGATTCGACCATCAGAACGGCTTCCGAGGTGCCGGCGACAACCAGGTCCAGCGAGGATTCAGGCATTTCGTCGACATGCGGGTTGAGCACGTAGTCGCCGTTGATGTAGCCGACGCGGGCGCCTGCGATCGGGCCCATGAACGGGATGCCCGAGATGGTCAGCGCAGCGGAAGCCGCGACCAGCGCCAGGATGTCTGGGTTGTTTTCGAGATCATGCTGCAGAACGGTGATGATGATCTGCGTGTCGTTCTTGTAGCCATCGGGAAACAGCGGGCGCAGCGGACGGTCGATGAGACGCGAGACAAGCGTCTCGTTCTCGCTCGGGCGGCCTTCGCGCTTGAAATAGCCGCCGGGGATCTTGCCGGCTGCGTAGGTCTTTTCCTGGTAGTTGACGGTCAGCGGAAAGAAATCCTGGCCGGGCTTCGGCGACTTGGCCGAAACGACGGTGGCGAGCACGGTGGTTTCGCCGTAGGAGGCGATGACGGCGCCGTCAGCCTGACGGGCAACCTTGCCGGTTTCCAGGGTGAGCGGACGGCCGCCCCATTCAATCTCGACCTTGTGGGTATCGAACATGTCTTGTCCTTCGTATGCGGGTAAGTGGGCGTGGGCCGCTTTCCGGCCGCGCACTTCACTGTCCCGTTGGTTTCGAGCGCATCTCGGGCAAGACAGCGGGAGGCTTTGGAAAACGCCGCTCAAAGCGGTGGCGAAAGCATCCGGCAATCCTGCCCCATGACAGGCTATCTTAATGTCTTGCGAACCGGACTACCCGGTTCTTCGGACGGTTGTGGCGCGAGTTTCAGGCCGTAGAGCCCGGTGGCGCGCGCCTTGGCGCCAGGGTCCCGTTCCGTATCCTTCAGGACCGGAGGCGGGGAAAATGGTCCGGCGGGCGAGGCACATGGCCCGCCCGCCGGAAAACCGTTTAGCGGCGGATGCCCAGACGGGCGATCAGCGCTGCATAGCGCGCTTCGTCCTTGCGCTTGACATAGTCAAGCAGCGAACGGCGCGTGGACACCATGGTCAACAGCCCGCGACGCGAATGGTTGTCCTTCTTGTTGTCCTTGAAGTGGCCGGTCAGGTTGTTGATCCGTTCGGTCAGAATGGCAACCTGGACTTCCGGCGAGCCGGTATCGCCCGGCTTGGTGGCGTATTCCTGGATCAGCGCAGCCTTGCGCTCAGCAGTAATCGACATCGTCAAATCCTTTCAGTCTGGATGGATATGGCGCCCGCTGCCGGGATGTCGTCCAGCAAGGGCCTCGAAACGTCAGGCAGGCAGGACCTGTCATGACGGCTGGGCTATAGGCCAATTAAAGCCAAAATGAAAGGGAAATGTGGCCAACGCCCCCGTCGGGCCCATGTCGGGTCCGATCAGGCCTTGAATACCCGGCGGGGACGGAACTCGCCGCCGGCGACTTCGCCGATCGATAGCAGCTGCCCGCGGACGAAGGCGCAGGCGTCGTCAGTGGCGACGGGCGCGTCGCGGCCGCGCAGCATGATCGGATTGCCCATGCGGATGCGATGGGCCTGATCCTCGCTGACATCGATGCGCGGCAGCATGCCGAGCGCTTCGCCGGCGGGCACCAGAAAAGCGTCGAGGGCGGCCAGCCGCTCGGCGTCGTCCTCGATCTCCTCGAGTGCGACCAGATCGGCGAGCGGCACCATGACGTCTTCGGAAAACGGAGCGACCATGGTGCGGCGCAGGGCCGAGATATGGCCGTAGCAGCCGAGCTGGCGGCCGAAATCGCGGGCCAGCGCGCGGACATAGGTGCCCTTGCCGCATTCGACCTCGAACACAGCATGATCGGCGTCGGGGCAGCCCAGAAGCGTGATGCGGTGGATCTCGACCTCGCGGGCGGGAATCTCCACCACCTCGCCGTCGCGCGCCATGTCATAGGCGCGTTCACCGGCGATCTTGACGGCGGAGAAGGCCGGCGGAACCTGTTCGATCACGCCGGTGTACTGAGGCAAGATCGCCTCGATGGCGGCCTTGTCGGGACGCGCGCCGGAGCTTGCGGTCACCTCTCCCTCGAGATCATCCGTATTGCGCTCCTGGCCCCAGGCAACTGTGAATTCATAGATCTTGCGGCCGTCCATGACGTAGGGAACCGTCTTGGTGGCGTCGCCGAGCGCGATCGGCAGCATGCCCGAGGCCAGAGGATCGAGCGTGCCGGCGTGTCCGGCCTTTTCGGCCTTGAACAGCCACTTGATCTTGGAGACAGCCTCGGTGGAACCAAAATCCCACGGCTTGTCGAGAACCAGCCATCCGGAAACCGGCCGGCCCTTCTTCTTGCCACGACGACCCATCTCAGGCGTTCCCTTCGCCTTCGGACTCCGGTTTGTCCGCCGGTTCGTCCGCGTTCTCGTTGTGATCGAGATCACGGGCGACTTCGGGCGAGCGCAGAAGCGCATCAATCTTGGAATAGTTCTCGAAGCTGGTGTCGTCGCGGAAGCGAAGTTCCGGGATGCTGCGCATCTGGCGCAGATCCGGCGACACGCGGCCGCGGATGAAGCGGGCGTTCTTGTTGAGCGCCGCGATGGTTTCCGAGTGATCCTCCACGCCGAGCGGCGTGACATAGGCTGTGGCCACGGTCAGATCCGGCGACATGCGTACTTCGGTCACCGAAATGAGCGTGTTGGACAGGACCGGATCGCGGATTTCTCCCCGCTGCAAGACCTGGGTGATGGCCGCGCGGACCTGTTCGCCGACGCGCAGCATGCGCTGGGAAGGAGCCGAGGAAGATGACTTGGGCATGGGTTTCCAACCGAAATTGCGGGCTCAAAGGCCCGAGGCAGCGCACGATGGATAACGCCCGGCGCGGGATGCGCGCCGGGCGTTATCCGATCAAAGCGTGCGTGTGACGTGCTCGACGCGGAAACACTCGATGACATCGCCTGCGCGGATGTCTTCGTAGTTCTCGAACGCCATTCCGCATTCCTGGCCGCCATTGACCTCGGAGACTTCGTCCTTGAAGCGCTTGAGGGTCTTGAGCTTGCCTTCATGGATGACAACGTTGTCGCGGATCAGGCGGACGCCCGCACCGCGTTCGACCTTGCCTTCGGTGACGCGGCAACCGGCGACCTTGCCGACCTTGGTGATGTTGAACACCTCGAGGATCTCGGCGTTGCCGAGGAAGGTCTCGCGACGTTCCGGCGACAGCATGCCCGACATCGCCGCCTTCACGTCATCCACCAGATCGTAGATGATGTTGTAGTAGCGGATTTCGACACCGTCGCGTTCGGCCGCATCGCGGGCCTGCTTGTTGGCACGGACGTTGAAGCCGATGATCGCTGCGCCTGAAGCCTCGGCAAGCGAGATATCGGATTCGGTGATGGCGCCGGCGCCAGAATGGATGATCCGGGCCCGGACTTCGTCGGTCCCGAGCTTGTCGATAGCGCCGGCAATGGCTTCGATCGAGCCCTGCACGTCGCC
>JAHJUC010000046.1 GCA_018829385.1 Alphaproteobacteria bacterium | reverse complement strand
CAGCAGCGCCACCTCGCCCATCACCGGCGAAACGGCGAACGTGAAGATCTGGCTGATGAGGCCGAAGAGGCCGGAACTGGCCATCAACCCGGTGATCAGCGACGGGCCGCCGGCAATCACCGTGATGAAGGCCTTGGCGATATAGGCCCCGCCGGATGTCGGCACCAGCCCGACCAGCGGCGCGAGAATCGCGCCTGCAAGCCCCGACAGGGCCGAGCCGCAGAAGAAAGTCGCCATGTAGATGCGCTCCGGGCTGTAGCCAAGTGCTGCGGCCATATCCGGCAATTGCATCGCGCCGCGCGCAATCAGCCCCAGCCGGGTGCCCTTGAGCACCGCATACATGAGGCCAAGCAGCACGATCGCGATCAGGATGATGAAGAAATTGTAGCCGTTGACCTGGTAGTTTCCGACCGTGAACCCTGAAATCGGCGTCGAAATTCCCGTCGTGGTGTTGCCGAAGATCATCGTCGCAAGCCCGATGAAGAACAGGCTCAGCCCCCAGGTCGCGAGCATCGTGTCGACCAGCCGGCCATAGAGATGGCGGATCACCAGCCGCTCGACCACCAGCCCGATCAGGCCGACAACCACCGGGGCGATGAGGAGCATGGCGACAAAGACATTGGCACCCAGGGTGACCGCCGTGATCGTCACATAGCCGCCCATCATCATGAACTCGCCATGCGCCAGGTTGATGATCTTCATCATGCCGAAAACGATGGCGAGGCCGGCGCTGATCAACACCAGCGAGGCAACCGCGTAGAGCATTTCGACGATGATGACGAATACCAGATCCATGAACGGGTGGCCTTGGAAGGTTGCAATGGGGATGGCGGGGCCGCGCGACCGGCGGCCCCGCCCTGACCTTGGGAGGGTGTCAGATCTGGATTTCGTACTGGGTGTTGTCGTCCGGATTGGCGCCGAGATCGCAGACAGCCTGGGTGTCGATCGGCTGGCGTTGCGGCAGCGTTTCGACGACCCGCATTCCCTGGTTCTCAAACTCCATCAGGTGAACATCGAGAACGGCATGATGGGTCTTCGGATCGACCGTGACCTTGCCGCCTGGGCCGGTGATGGAAACGCCGGTTTCCAGTGCTTCGACGACCGCGTCGCGATCCAGAGTTCCGGCAATACGCACGCCTTCGGCCCAGGTCAGGACCCCGTGATAGTTCGACACGGCCAGTTCGTGCATGCCGCCCGCGTCGCCGCCGGCAGCCACCCAGGCATCCTTGAACGCGACGTTCTCCGGCGTATCCAGCTCCTGGCTGTAGTTGTAGGCGACCATGATGCCGTTGCCCTCTTCGGCTGTCAGCACCTTGTGCTCGTTGCCCACGCCAAGGGTGGTCGAGGCCAGCGCAATCTTGTCCTTCATGCCTGCCGCGGCCCATTGCCGGAAGAACGACAGATGCGCACCGCCGACCAGCGGCGCAATGACCAGGTCGGGACCGGCGGTCTGGATCTTGGCGATGGTCGAGCCGAAATCCGAGACATCAAGCGGGAAGAAGTCCACGCCCACCGTCTCGCCGCCATTGTCGGCAACGAATTTCTGCAGCCAGCGGGCGGTGATCTGTCCGTAATTGTAGTCGGCGGCGACGATGTAGACCTTCTTGCCGGACTTGCCCATGGCGTAGGGCACCAGTGCCTCGGCCTGCTGGGCCGGAGTTACGCCGTTGATGAAGATGTTGCGGTCGCAGACGCCGCCTTCATAAAGCACGTTGTAGAAATAGAGCGTCTTGTTCTTGTGCAGGGTCTGGCGGATCGCCTCACGCGAAGCCGACAGGATGCCGCCGTGCACCACGTCCACCTTGTCCTCCCGGACCAGTTGCTGGGCATATTGGGAATAGAGCGCCATGTCGGACTGGGTGTCGTAGCCGACGACCTCGACCTGCTTGCCGAGCAACCCGCCGGCCGCGTTGATCTGGCTCACGGCGAGCCGCATCGCCATGTCCATCGGCTTGCCGTAGGCATCGAAGATGCCCGAGACGTCAAGCACCGAGCCGAGCTTGATCGTATCGGCGGCTATCACGGCGCGCGGCAGCATGAGGGCTCCGGTTGCGGCGGCAGCGGAGGCGAGAAAATGGCGTCTGTTGATCGACATGTCGTGTTCCTTCCATGAATGGGTTGGCGTTGCGGTCAGGCAACCGGGATGGGTGGTCTCAGTCTTTGTCTTTCTGCTTGGTTCTCTGGGCGTAATCGGCGGTGCGGCCAGCCAGGTTGGCATCAAAATCCAGCCCGATTTCCTCGCCCATCTGCTTCATCGCAGGCAGCCGCACGGCCATGCCGAGGATCTGGTCCATCGCGGCGCCGAAGGCATTGTCGACACCGGTGCCGCCGCCGGAACCACCGCCGTTGCCCATGCCGCTGATCTGGTTGATGCGGATGGAATCGATCTTTTCAACCGGCTTCATCATCTGGGTCATGATTTCGGGCAGGCGATCGAGCTTGCGCTCCTCAAGCCGCATCCGGATGACGGATTCGCTCAGTGTGTTTTCGGCCTGGTTGAGGGCATGGCGTCCGGCGGCCTCGGCTTCCATGCGACGCTGCTCGGTCTCGGCAAAGGAGCGCGCAACCTCGGCCTCGGCCTTCGCCTTTGCCAGCATGGTGCCCACGTCGCTTTTGACCCGCGCGTCTTCCAGCGCGAGATCCTTTTTCTGCCTGAGGCTCGAAATCTCCTGCTCGCGCTCCACGATGGCGCGCTCCTTCTGCACCTGCACCCGTTCGGCCGCGAGCAGCACCTGCGCACGCGCGTCCTCTTCGGCGGCCTTGGTCGAGGCCTCCTCGATCCGCCACTTGGCAAGCTGGACCTCGTTTTCGATCCGGGTTTCCTCGAGCGCCAGGACCGCCGCCATCTCGGCGCGCCGCAGCGCCTCGTCATTGGCGACCTGGGCTGCCTTCACCCGCTGAGTCTTCTCGATCTGCGCCTGTTCGGTTGCGAATTCGGCCTGCGCCTCGGCCTGGTCCGACCGCGCCCGGGCTTCCGACTGCATGCGCTTGAGGTGTTCCTGCTGGGCGATTTCGGCTTCCTGCTCGGCGCGCTGCAACTCGAGTTGCCTCTGATGCTGCGCCAGCCGGCTTTCGCGGATGGCGATCTCGGTCTCGGTTTCCACCTTCACCCGCGCCTTGCGCTGCTCAGCCACCATCTCGGCGAGCCGCCGCATGCCCTGCGCGTTGAAGGCGTTGCCTTCGTTCAGCTGGCTCAGGTCGCTCTGGTCGACGCTGACCAGCGAAGTCGAGACCATGGCGAGGCCCAGGCGCGCGGCATGGTCTGCCACCGCCTGTGTCACTTCCGACGTGTAGCCGGAGCGGTCGAGGTGGATGTCGGCCAGGTTGCGCCGGGCGGCGGCATCCTGCATGGCGTTGATCAGGGCGCCGGCGACAACTTCGCGAATGGCGTCACCTCCGCGGGCGATCCGCATTCCCAGAACCTGTGCTGCGGTGGCAATGCCTTCCGGCGTCGGCTCGACCCGGAGCTCGAATTCCATTTCGATGTCAGCGCGCAGCTGATCCCTGGTCAACAGCGATTCCCGTCCCTTGCGGTGAACGGGAAATGTCACCGATCCCATCGAGACACGCTGGATCTGGTGCAGGATCGGCAAGGCAAGGCAGCCGCCATCAATGACGACGCGCCGTCCCCCCAGGCCTGTACGGACAAGTGCGGTGTCCAGTGTCGCCTTGGCGTAATAGCGCTGCAGAAACCAGATCACGATGATCAGCAGGAGCGCAATTGCGAGCAGCGAAAAAAACCAGACCAAGGCCAAATCCCCCAACGGCATGACGATCGCCCTCCCCCTTTGAGACCGGGGGTATCGGCGTTACGTCACCATGGAGAAATTTATTTTCCTTTTCAAGTAAAATGTTTTCCAATTCAAATTAATTGGCATCTACTTGATTTATATCTGCTTTATCACTTCGAACATGATTCCGTCAGCGCGGGCCAGATAGATCGGGGCCCGTGCCACCGGCCGTTTCGGAGAGAAAGCCCGCTTCACGCTTCGATAGCGGAACGCCGACCCGGACAGCGTATTGCGCTCTCTCCAGTCGCCGGATTTGTCGTCCATCAACGCCGCCAGATAATGAACGCCTTCATAGGTCGACTGCCCGATGACATTGAGCACCGGGGCCTTGTCGCCATGCAATCCGTAATAGCTTTCCTTGAAGGCGCAGTTTCCCTCGGTTCTGAGCGACCCGAAGTAGCTCGCCGAAGAGAAAAATCGCTTGAGGTTGCGGTCGCCGCAGGCAAGCAGGCCGTTCTCCTCGATGCAGCAGGACAGCCGGATCATCTTGCCATCCAGTCCCGCCGCGCCGAAGGCCCGGTTGAATGTGACTGCATCCTGGCCGACAAGCGAGATCAGCAGCGCGTCCGCACCGGAATGGGCAATCTCCTCGACATAGTGCGACATGTTGCGCACGCCGAAGGGCAGGTAGCGTTCATAGCAAAGCCCGACGGACAGCTCCTTGAGCTTGGTCTTTGCATAGGAGTGAGAGGTGTGGGGCCAGACATAATCATTGCCGATCAGCGCCCAGCGCTTGGGCCGGAACTGCTGTTGCAGCGTCTCGATTGCCGGCCCCAGTTGCTCGTGCGGCGTCTCGCCGATGGCAAAGATCCCGGGCGTGTTCTCCCCGCCTTCGTAGAGCGGTGTGTAGACATAGGGGACCCGCTGGCGCACGACCTTGCTCAGTCGCTGGCGGATGGCGCTGATGTGCATGCCGACGATGGCGTCTATGGCATTGGCCTCGATCAGGTCATTGACGATTTCCTCGACCGGGACCTTCGCCTCCAGCGCCGAGTCGATCATGATCAGTTGCACCTGGCGGCCATTGATGCCGTTGCCGCGGTTGATCTCCTCGACCGCCAACTGGGCCGAGGAAATGCAAGACGGCGCCCAAAGTCCGGCCGACCCGCACATCGGAATCAGCAGCGCGACGCGATAAAAGCCCGCCGAGCTTACCGAAGCCCAGTCGCGAAGGTCGTTCAGCTCTGCCGGAAATGCCACTGCCGCCCGGGAAAACTCCATGCACGTGTCCCCTATCAGCCGTGCTTGAGGGATTTTCTTCATTGCAATTGAAATTATT
>JAHJUC010000423.1 GCA_018829385.1 Alphaproteobacteria bacterium | reverse complement strand
TTCTGGATGTTCCGCTACATCGAGCGTGCGGAGAACACCGCACGCCTGATCGATGCCGGCCTGCGCATGTCGCTCACCCGCATGCACGGACACGAGGAAGAATGGGAATCCGTGCTGCGCAGCTCCGGTGTCTACAGCGCCTATTCCGCAGCCAATTCCGAAGTCACCAGCGCGGATGCGATCAATTACCTGCTGCGCGACAAGTCCAATCCCTCGAGCATCCTGTCCGCTATCGAAGCGGCCAGGAACAACGGGCGCATGGTGCGAACCGCGCTGACCCGCGAGGCATGGGAAGCAACCAACGAATGCTATCTCGATATCAAGGCGCAGCTCGCACGCAGACCTTCAAGCGCGGAAATGCCGGCGATCATCGACAACATCAAGCAGCGCACAGGGCTGATCCGCGGCGCCTTTCACGGGACCATGCTGCGCAACGAGCTCTACAATTTCTCGCGCATCGGCACCTTCATCGAGCGCGCCGACAACACGTCTCGCATTCTCGACGTCAAGTACTACGTGCTGCTGCCGGCGGTCTCCTATGTCGGATCGTCGCTCGACAATGTTCAGTGGGAATCGATCCTGCGATCGGTTTCCGCGCACCGGTCCTATGGCTGGGTCTATGACGACGACTACAAGCCGTCAAACATTGCCGACTTCCTGATCCTGAACGGCCGCATGCCGCGCTCGCTGGCCTATTGCTACGACAAGATCAATGCGAACCTGTCGTATCTCGAACGGGAATACGGCGCCCGCGAGAACTGCCACGAGACAGCGGCTCAGACCCTCGGGATGCTGCGCGAGCGGGAGATCCAGGCGATCATGGACACCGGCCTGCACGAGTTTCTACAGGATTTCATCAGCCAGAACAGCCGGGTTGCTGCCGAGATCTCCGAAGCCTACCGGTTCTACCAGGACTGATTTCATGCAGCTCAAGATTTCCCATGTGACTGAATATGCCTACGCGCAGCCGGTCCGCTATGCCCTGCAGCGCCTCAGGCTGACACCGCAGAACAGTCAACTGCAGAAGGTGCATTCCTGGGCGACAGAGGTTGAAGGCGGCAAGGTCGAGGCGCGCTACATCGATCACTTCGGCAACGTCGTGGAACTGGTCAGCGCCAGCCGCGACACCGAGGCCATCAGGGTGGTCGCCTCCGGCGTGGTGGAGACCTACGACAAGATCGGCGTCTCCGGGCCGCACAAGGCCTATATGCCGCTGTGGCTCTACCAGCGCGAGTCGGCGCTGACCAAGCCCGGCAAGATGATCCGCGAACTGGCCCGCAGCATCGAAAAAGGCGAGCCGCTCGACCAGCTGCATGGCCTGAAGACAGCGCTGCACCAGGCCATGGCCTATGTTCCGGGCGCAACCCAGACCAAGACCGCGGCAGAGGACGCGCTGGCTTCGGGCAAGGGCGTCTGCCAGGATCACGCCCAGGCTTTCGCCGCGGCGGCACGCGTCATGGGCTTTCCGGCACGATACGTGTCAGGATACCTGATGATGGAGGAAACGCCCGATCAGGCCGCAAGCCATGCCTGGGCGGAAGCCCATGTCGACGGGCTCGGCTGGGTCGGTTTCGATCCCGCCAACGACATATCGCCCGATGACCGCTATGTGCACATAGCCTATGGCCTCGATTACAAGGACGCAGCACCGATCTCGGGGGTCCGCACCGGAAGCGGTGAAGAACAGCTTGCAGTCCGGATCACAGTGGAGCAATAAGAATCCTGCTGAATTTTTAAGGGCGGATTCGCGAATCATGACTTATTGCGTCGGGCTGCGCCTCAACCGGGGCCTCGTCTTCATGTCCGACACCCGGACGAACGCAGGCGTCGACAATATCTCCACGTTCCGGAAGATGTACACCTGGTGCAAGCCCGGGGACCGCCTGATCACCCTGCTGTCGGCCGGCAATCTGGCGACCACGCAGACCGTTGTCAGTATGCTGGAAGAACATACCAAGGCGGCCGAAGACCGGCACCCGGACATCATGCAGGTGCCCTCCATGTTCGGCGTTGCGCGCCTTGTGGGCGAAACGGTGCGCGAGGTGATCAAGACGGCATCGGACGGCGGTCACCAGAGCGAATCCACCTTCAGCGCCACCTTCATTCTCGGCGGCCAGGTTGCCGGCGGCGCGATGCGGATGTTCCTGATCTATCCGGAAGGCAATTTCATCGAGGCCACGGAGGACAACCCGTTCTTCCAGATCGGCGAGCACAAATACGGCAAGCCGATCCTGGTGCGGGCCTACGATCCGGAAATGAGCTTCGAAATGGCGACGAAGCTGCTCTATGTCTCGTTCGATTCGACGCTGAAATCCAACCTGTCGGTCGGCCTGCCGCTGGACCTGCAGTTTTATGACCGCGACAGCCTGACCAAGGGCTACGAGAAGCGCATCAAGGCCACCGATCCCTACTACCGCAAGATTTCCGACGGCTGGTCGGATGCGCTGCGGTCCGCGTTCAACAGCCTGCCGGATTTCGAACGGGACTGAGCCGGGTCGGTACGGGCCGGTTATTGCGCCGCCGTGGCGGTGCGCAAACCGCCGGTTTCCTCGATGAACGCAACCACATCCTCGATGCCGGCGCCGCGCCGCATGTCGGTGAACAAATGCGGCCGGCCCTTGCGGCCAGCGGAAGCATCGCGCTCCATGACCGCAAGATCGGCGCCGACATAGGGCGCCAGGTCCATCTTGTTGATCAGCAGCAGGTCCGACCGGGTGATCGCCGGCCCGCCCTTGCGGGGGATCTCCTCCCCCTGGCAAACCGAGATGACGTAG
>JAHJUC010000422.1 GCA_018829385.1 Alphaproteobacteria bacterium | reverse complement strand
GCTCTACCGCGCCGGCAGCGAACGCGCCTTTGCCGACCTGCTTCGCGCCCATCTCAACAGCGTCATCAACGCGGTGACGATCAACGACCAGGGCCGGCTGGCCGGCAATCCGCAACTGGGCGACCTGGTGTTCGACCAGCCGGGCAGCGGCTGGATCTGGCTGGTTGAACCGCTCGGTGGCCTAGAGGGCCCGCGGCTGGCCTCGATCTCGGTCGGCGACGAGACGATACCCTCGCCATCGCTTGAGAGCTTGCCGTTCGGCGCGCGCTATCAGCGCCGCTACGCGGTTGAGGATGGCTTCGGCAACCGGCTTGAGGTCATCGAGACCGAGGTGGAGCTGGACAACCAGGGACGCGCGGCGCGGTTTCGCGTCGCCGGCAACCGCATGGTGCTGGAAGCCGAGATCGCCGATTTCTCGACCAATCTCTATCTGGCGCTGGCCCTGTTCGGCATCGGCAGCCTGATCGTCAACGCCATCGCCATTCTCTATGGCCTGAGGCCGCTCGATCATGCCCGCCAGGCGCTCGGCCGCATCCGCGCCGGCGAGGCGCAGCAGCTTGACGGCCAATTCCCACGCGAGATCGCACCGCTTGCGGGCGAGATCAACGCGCTGATCGAGGCCAATCACCGGGTGATCGAGCGGGCCCGCATGCAGGTCGGCAACCTGGCCCATTCGCTGAAGACGCCGATTGCCGTTCTCATCAACGAATCCCGCGACATGACGCCGGCGCATGCGGCGCTGGTGCGCACCCAGGCAGAGACCATGCAGGCGCAGGTGCAGACCTATCTCGACCGCGCCCGCATCGCCGCCCAGCGCGGCAGCGTTCTGGCGCGCACGGAAGCCGCCCCCGTCATCGAGCGGCTGGTGCGGGTGATGGCCAAGCTTAACCGGGAGCTGGATTTTGCCACCGACATCGAACCGCGCGACGCGGTGCTGGCCATGGAAAGCCAGGATCTCGAAGAGGCGCTCGGCAATCTGGTGGAGAATGCCGCCAAGTTCGCGCGCAGCAAGGTGGTGGTAAGACTGCGCCCGGAAACCGTCGCCGAAGGCGAGCGGCCGATGGTCCGCATCGACATCGACGATGACGGCCCGGGCCTCGATGAGGCGGGGATGCGCGAGGCGATGAAACGCGGGCGGCGGCTTGATGAATCCAAGCCCGGCACCGGTCTCGGACTGTCGATCGTGGGCGAGATCGCGTCCGAGTACAAGGGCGGTTTCGCGCTGGCCCGGGCGGAGATCGGCGGCCTGTCGGCGCGATTGACCTTGCCGGCGCTGATCACGGAGGCTTGAAGCAAAGTGTCCGGTTTTCCGGTTTGGTTTCCGCTAGGCTCGGTTCGACAGGCGGAATTGCGTCACAATGCCGCCACAGGAACAAGGCAAGAACCATGTGCGCGGACATTTCTGGCCCTGGAATTCAACCGCGCGACATTTAAGGACGGCGGCAGCATGGCACATTCGGTCAACAGTTTGGTGAAGTTCGGCATCATTGCCTGCCTGTCGGCGGCAGTCGCCGGCTGCACGGGTACCGGCACTGTCCGGCCCCTGTCGTTCGCACCGGTTTCGGCGCCGGCCGCGGCTGGCAGCGATTCGATCCTTTCTGCACTCAATGGCGGGATCCTGCCTCAGGACGCTGCCGGCGGTTTGACCGGACCTGACCGGCTGCGCGCTCTCGAAGCTGAATACCAGGCGCTTGAAAAGGCCCCGCTCGGACAGGTCGTTGCCTGGAAAAGCCAGACCAGCGGCACGGCCGGCGAGGTCTCCGCGGGCACGCCCTACCAGGTGGGCCAGCAGAACTGCCGTCAATATGTCCACAATGCCACGATCAGGGGCGTGGCCGTGAAAGGGCAGGGAGCCGCCTGCCGCAATGAGGACGGCAGCTGGACCCCACTCAGCTGAGGGGCGCGCTGATCGAGCGGATTTGGGTCATGGATCCCGATCGCGGCTGCTGGACGCGCCGCCGACACCTTGGCCGGCTCCCGATGGGCGTCCGGCTTTCAATTCCGTCGGGCCTGATTGAGATCGTCCATGCAGCGACCTGCGTACACCTACAGACAGAAAATCGCGATTTCCGGCAGGTCTCGATCAGCAATTGGCGGTAATGCGCCTGAACACGCGACCAAACGCCCCAATCTGGTTTTCACCTCCGATTGATGTTGGAAAACGCACAATGCTCGGATATTGAAGCGACATGTTATTCTGGGTAATCGCCGCTGTCATGACCGCCATTGCAACCCTGGCCCTGCTGGGGCCGGTGCTGCGCGCTCGCACGGAGGCGCCGGACGT
>JAHJUC010000421.1 GCA_018829385.1 Alphaproteobacteria bacterium | reverse complement strand
GAGTTCTTCTTCGTCGCGGGTCTTCTGGTGATGGCGGGCTTCGGGCTGTTCCTGATTACCTCGGCTGTGGGTCGCGCCTGGTGCGGCTACACCTGTCCGCAGACCGTCTGGGTCGATCTGTTCCTGGTGGTCGAGCGGGCGTTCGAGGGCGACCGGAACCAGCGCATGAAGCTTGAAAATGCGCCCTGGAGCGCATCGAAGCTCGGCAAACGCGTGATCAAGCACGCGATCTGGATTTTCATCGGCGTGGCCACAGGCGGCGCCTGGATCTTCTATTTCGCCGATGCGCCGACCTTGCTGATGAATTTCCTCACCGGCAATGCCGCGCCCGTGGCCTATATCACCGTGGCCATCCTGACGGCGACGACCTACACGTTCGGCGGGCTGATGCGCGAGCAGGTCTGCATCTACATGTGCCCCTGGCCGCGCATCCAGGCGGCGATGCTCGACGAGAACTCGCTGGTCGTCACCTACAATGACTGGCGCGGCGAGCCGCGTGGCCGTCACGCCAAGAAGGCCGCGGCACAGGGGCTGATCCAGGGGGATTGCGTCGACTGCAATGCCTGCGTTGCGGTGTGCCCGATGGGCATCGACATCCGCGACGGCCAGCAGCTCGAATGCATCACCTGTGCGCTGTGCATCGATGCCTGCGACGCGATCATGGACAAGCTCGACCGGCCGCGGGGGCTGATTTCCTACGCCACGCTGGCGGACTACGCCGACAACATGGCGCTGGCCCGGGATCCGGAAACCGGCGGGCTCAACCCCAGCCGCGTGCGGACGGCCGATGGCGGCTTCATCGATGCGGTCAAGCATTTCAACTGGCGCATCGTGTTCCGGGCGCGCTCGCTGTTGTATATGGGTGTGTGGTCGCTGGTCGGTATCGGTCTGCTGGTGGCGCTGTTGTCGCGCGACCGGCTCGAGGTTAATGTCCTGCATGACAGGAACCCGCAATTCGTGCTCGAATCCAACGGCGACATCCGCAACGGCTATTCGGTCAAGATCCTCAACATGATCCCGGAGCCGCGTGTGATCTTCCTGTCGATCGAGGGGCTGCCAGGTGCTACCATGCGGATCCCCGGCATCGACCAGCCCGCTGGCGTCTCGTTCGCGATCCCGGTCGAACCCGACCGCCTGCGCGAACTCAGGGTCAATGTGCTGCAGCCGAAGGAGTTCGTTGCTTCTGAAACCGCGACATTCCGCTTCATCGCCGAAGACAAGTCCAGCTTCGAACGTGATTCCTATATCGCCAATTTTCACGGGCCGGAGACGAAATGATGCAGATGCTGCGCTCGATATTCCAACCTTCCGAATTTACCGGCAAGCACATGCTTTTCACCATGCTGGCGTTCTTCGGGGTGATCATCACCGTCAACCTGATCATGGCCCGGTTCGCGGTCACCACCTGGAGCGGTCTGGTTGTGCCCAACACCTATGTGGCCAGCCAGCAGTTCAACGCCAAGGCGGCCGAATCGCGCGCGATCGACGCGCTTGGTTACCGGATGAAGCTGACCGCGAATGTCGATGGGCTGGAAATCGATTTCATCGATGCCGCGGGTAATCTGGCCGTTGCCGACACGATGATCGCCGAGTTGCGGCGGCCGGTGGGCGAGCACAGCGACCGTCACATGGTGCTCACGCGTGATGCGGACGGGATCTACCGTGGCGCGGGCGAACTCGCTGAAGGCGAATGGATCGCCACCGTGGTTGCGACCAGGGACGGCCAGACGCTTTACAAGAAGGGCCGGCGGTTCCACGTCAACGCGGACGGGAGCCTGACCCAGTGAGTTGCTGCGCGGCGGGTACGGAAAGCGCTGCGGAACTTGAAGCGCTGAAATCGGAAGGTCCGTCAGCCGAGGAAATGTGGCTGTCGAGCCGTCCGCTCGGCGACGGCTTGCGCCAGGTCGACCTGATCGTGCCGGGCGTGCATTGCGGTGCCTGCATCGCGCTGCTGGAAAAGGAACTGCCCAGGACCCGCGGCGTCGATCATGCGCGCGTCAATCTTTCCACCCGCCGGGTATCGGTGGTGTTCCGCGACACCGACACCGACAGCATCGGCAAGGCCAGAGGCGACGCCGGTGGCGAGGGAAGCGATCATCCCGAGGCGGTGCTGACCGAGCTCGGCCAGAAGTTCAAGTCATTGGGCTATCCCGCACATCTGCCCGGAGGCGCGGACGAGAGCGCCGACCCGGCGATGCGCGAGCTGCTCAAGGCGCTCGCGGTTGCGGGTTTTGCCTCGATGAACGTGATGCTGCTGTCGGTCTCGGTCTGGTCCGGCGCGGAGGCTGCGACGCGGGACCTGTTTCACTGGATCTCGGCGCTGATTGCAGCACCGGCACTGATCTATTCCGGCCGGGTGTTCTTCCGCTCGGCCTGGGGAGCGCTCCGGCACGGCCGCGCCAACATGGATGTGCCGATCTCGCTCGGCGTCGGGCTCGCCTATGCGATCTCGCTTTTCGAGACCATCACCCATGGCGAACATGCCTATTTCGATGCCTCGGTGACGCTTCTGTTCTTCCTGCTGGCGGGCCGGACGCTTGACCACATGATGCGCGAGAAGGCCCGTTCGGCGGTGCGCAACCTGGTGCGGCTGTCGCCGCGCGGGGCCATGGTGATCCGCGATAACGGCTCCCGCGAGTATCTGGCGCTCGATGAGATCGAACCCGGCATGCGGCTGGCGATCGCGCCGGGCGACCGCATTCCGGTCGACGGCCGCATCGTCTCTGGCCGCTCGGACATGGACTTCGCCGTGGTCAATGGCGAGAGCGCGCCGCAACTGGTCGAGGCGGGATCGCTGACGCCCGCGGGCACGCTCAACTTGACCGGTGCGCTGGTGCTGGAAGTCACGCGCAAGGCCAAGGACTCGTTCCTGGCCGAAATGGTGGCGATGATGGAGGCGGCGGAAAGCGGCCGCGCGGGCTACCGGCGCATTGCCGACCGGGCATCGGCCATCTATGCCCCTGCGGTGCATCTTCTGGCGCTCGGCACCTTCATCGGCTGGATGATGGTGTCGGGCGACTGGCGCATGGCCATGCTGACCGCTGTCGCCGTCTTGATCATCACCTGTCCCTGCGCGCTGGGGCTCGCGGTGCCGGTGGTGCAGGTGATTGCGGCCGGACGGCTGTTCGAGAACGGCATCATGGTCAAGGACGGTTCGGCCATGGAGCGGCTGGCGCAGGCCGACCATGTGGTGTTCGACAAGACCGGCACGCTGACGCGGGGCATGCCGAGGCTGATCAATTCCGCCGCCGTGGCGCCGGATCATCTGGCGATCGCGGCGCGGATCGCGCGGGCCTCGCGCCATCCCCTGAGCCAGGCGCTGGCCGATTTCGACGCGGGCGGCGATGGGTTGGCGGAGTTCGACATCACCGAAACGCCCGGCGAAGGGGTCGAGGCGATTTCGCCCGAGGGCGATGTCTACCGGCTCGGCCGCGCCGTCTTCGCGCTCGATGAGCGCGACGAGGGGATTGAGCGCGCCGCCGATGCAAGCCAGGTGATCCTGTCGAAGAACGGCAAGTTTCTCGATATCTTCCTGTTCTCCGATCAGATGCGGCGCGGCGCGGCCCAGGCGGTGGCGCGTCTGTCGGCGCTCGGCATCGACGCCGAAATCCTGTCGGGAGACCGCGAGGGACCGGTCAAGGCGCTGGCCGGCGAACTTGGCGTGAGCGCCTATGTCGCCGGTGTGCGGCCGCGCGGCAAGGTCGACCGCATCAAGGCGCTGGCGGCGGAGGGCCGCAAGCCGCTGATGGTGGGCGACGGGCTGAATGACGCGCCGGCGCTGTCGGCGGCGCATGTGTCGATGGCGCCGGCAAGTGCGGCCGATGTCGGCCGCATGGCAGCGGATTTCGTGTTCCTGCACGATTCGCTCGAAGCCGTGCCGATGGCGTTCGAGGTGTCGCGCAAGGCGGGCAGCCTGATCCGGCAGAATTTCGCGCTGGCTGTCGCCTACAATGTGATCGCCGTGCCGATCGCGGTGATGGGCTATGCCACGCCGCTGATTGCCGCGCTGGCCATGTCGTCGTCGTCGGTCATCGTCGTTCTCAATTCCCTGAGGCTCAGGCGCAAGACGCGGGTTGAGCAGTTCGCGAAGGGTGCGTCGGAACGGGCCGTGTCAGCCGCTGCCCGCCCCGGCCTCGGCGCGTCGGCATGAACAACCTGATCTTCCTCATTCCGATCGCGCTTTTTCTCGGGGCCCTGGGGCTTGGCGCGTTCCTGTGGTCGATGAAGAGCGGCCAGTACGAGGACCTCGACGGCGCAGCCTGGCGGGTGCTTGACGATGGCGACGACAAGCCGAAGCAGGACTGAGCCGCGGCCCCGCCGATCCCCAACTATTGAACAGGATAATCATCTCCGGCGCTTGCCGCCCGCTGCGGCTTGGGTCACAGTCCGGTCCGGCTGCTCCGACTAAAGTCGTGCATGAAGCGCAACGGGCGCTGTATGGCTTCCAGAGTCGCGTGCAGTCATGTCTCTGAATCAGTTCGGATTTGGAGCGGATTGACGATGCTGATGGGAGGTGCGTATGGCCGAAGCGGAAATAGGTGTGATCGGACTGGGCGTGATGGGCGCCAATCTGGCGCTGAACATCGCCGACAACGGCTATCACGTCGCCGTCTACAACAGGACGGCCGCGCGCACGGAGGAATTTGCCGCCGCGGCGGGCGACCTGTCCGATCGGGTCACGGCCTGCGCCACGCTTGAGGACTTCGTTGCCGCCATCCGCCCGCCGCGCCCGGTGATCATCATGGTCAAGGCGGGAGAGCCTGTCGATCAGCAGATCGCGGCGCTGAAGCCGCTGCTTGCGGCCAATGACATCATCATCGATGCCGGCAACGCCAATTTCCGCGACACCATGCGCCGCTTCACCGAGCTCGAGGGGTCGGGCCTGACCTTTATCGGCATGGGCGTTTCGGGTGGCGAGGAAGGCGCCCGCCGCGGGCCTTCGATCATGGTCGGCGGCAAGGAGGAGGCCTGGCGCCGGGTCGAACCGGTGCTCACCGCGATTTCCGCCAAGTACCAGGGCGAGCCCTGCGCGGCATGGCTTGGCGAAAACGGCGCCGGGCACTTCGTCAAGACGATCCACAACGGCATCGAATATGCCGACATGCAGATGATCGCCGAGGTCTACGGCGTCATGCGCGACCATCTCTCCATGGATGCGCCGACGATGGCGGCGGTGTTCTCGGCCTGGTCGACGGGGCCGCTCGATTCCTACCTGATCGACATCACCGCTGAAGTGCTCAGCGTCCAGGACGCGGCAACCGGCCGTCCGATCGTCGACATGATCGTCGATGCGGCGGGGCAGAAGGGCACCGGCCGCTGGTCGGTGATCGAAAGCCAGATGATGGGCGTGCCGGCGACCGCGATCGAGGCGGCAGTGGCGGCGCGCTCGCTGTCGGCGATGCGCGCGCAGAGAGCGCAAGCCGAAAAGCTTCTGGGGCTCCCCCGTCAGCAGGACCGGCGCGACGACCAGCAGGTGGTCGATGATCTCGGAAAGGCGTTGCTGGCCGGCAAGGTCGCAGCCTACGCGCAAGGGTTTGCGGTGATGGCGGCCGCCTCGCAGGAGTTCGGCTGGAACCTGCCGATGGCCACCATCGCCCGGATCTGGCGTGCCGGCTGCATCATCAGGTCGCGGTTCCTCGATGAAATCGCCACCGCCTTCACCGAAAATCCGGATGTGCCGAACCTGGCGCTCACGCCAGCGTTCTCCGGATTGCTCGCGGAGACCGACATGGGGCTACGGCGGATCGTGGCGGAGGCGGCGCTGAACGGCCTGCCGGTACCGGCGCTCGCCAGCGCGCTTGGCTATTTCGACACCTACCGGCGCGGGCGCGGCACCGCCAACCTGATCCAGGCGCAGCGCGACTTCTTCGGCGCACACGGGTTCGAGCGGCTGGATGCTCAAGGCGAACACCACGGGCCATGGGGCGGGCAATCCTGACGCAGGCCGCATTTGAATGGACCGGCTGCGCGGCGTCGAGCAGATTGTTTGGCGGGCGTGGCGTTGGCGTATTCCCGGTATAGGGATCTGCTCGCGGTGTCTCACCGCCCGGCAACAGGGTCTTGATTCCGGCCAAAATCCGCGCGGAAAGCGCCCGGTGTCGTCCCGACGGCGCGGTTGAAGGCGCGGGCGAAATGCGCCTGGTCGGAAAATCCGGCAAGGAATCCGATCTCCGCCAGTCCCGGCCCTTTGCCATCGCAAAGAAAAGATGCCGCGACCTCCAGCCTTGCCTCGGAGACGAGGCGTGAGAATGACGCGGATTTTCGGGCAAGGCGGCGCTGGAGTGTCCGTGGCGACGCGCCCGCTTCAGCGGCCAGGTGTGCAAGTGTCCAGCGGCGTGCAGGATCAGCAGCGAGACTTCGGCGCAGTCCCACAACATCATCTGCGGCAAAGGAAGCGCCATTGCAGCAAGCTGTTTTCGGGCTATGCGGGGCCGAAAGCACCATGCTGCCAATCGTTGCGGCCCCGGTCGGCTCTCGCCACGCGCCGTTTTGGCGCCAGATTTCGCCGGTCTCGGTTGCCAGGGACGCCTCTACAGATCCGATCATCTCCACCAGTATGGTCAGAAGGCCCAGCACAAGCAGGCTCTCGGCGCGCGATGGAGGCGGGCCGCCGTTCCGGGCGCGGTGGGTCAGCTGAAAACGGCCTGGCGCTAGGCGTCGGGTCTCGACGGTGTTTCGCCCATGGCTGAAGCGCTCCAGACGATGCCAGCGGTCGAACAGGTCGTCCGTGTCGCGGGCTCGGGTCAGCGCCTGGACGACCGGCTCGGGCGGCATGTGGGGCGCGGCGTCCGCTATCGACAGGATCGCCAGTGGGCCATGCTCGGTCATGACCGCCTCGAGGACATCGCGTTTTTGCAAGATCGGCACGCGCGCACTTGGAAGAGGCGGCAACGGCACAAAAATGCCCTGCCGCGCCAGCCCCGCGGCAACCAGGCGCATCATCGTCGCCGACGCGAAATCCTGGCCCTTGTCCTGGTTCTTCATCCGGCAGGCTCCTCTCGTTCCAGACTATAGACCGACGCTGGCGGAAGGTTGAGCGCGACGAAGGCGGTGCGGCGCACGACAAGACCTAGGCGGTCGCGCATGGCCCCGGATACCGGACAGCGCGACCCGTAGGTGAACAGACGGAACACGCCGCCGGGCCGGAGCGCGACAAAGCTGCCTGCAAGAATGCGCAGCACCTTGGCAGGCGGCATCGACAACAGCGGCAAGCCGCAGATGATGGTCGCGGCGCCTGCGGGACCGAACGGCGTCAGATGGCTGACCCGCGTCGCATCGGCGGCAATCACGGTCACCCCCGTGTGACTGGTCGCCAGGGCCGCGGCAAAGCGCTGGCTTGCCTCGATCGCCGCGATCTGATCGGCTGCGATGCCGCGGTTCAGCAGCGCACCGGTGAAGACGCCGGTGCCCGGCCCGAGTTCGATCACCGGTCCGTCGGCGGCGGACATCCCTGCGGTCATCGCCCGCGCCAGGGCGGCGCCCGAAGGGGCGACGGCCCCGACAAGCAGCGGCGCGCGCAACCATTCGCGGCCAAACATCAAGGCGGCGGAGACAGGCTGACGCTTGAAACCGGAAAAGGGCTCCGGATTGCTCATGCCACAAGATCCTCCGCCCGGACCGGAAAGCGCGATGGCCGGCGCCCGGTGGCGGCACGGATCGCGTTGGCGATGGCGCCCGGTCCGGCCACGATGGCGGTCTCGCCGGCGCCGGAGGGCGGATCGTCGCTCTGGATCAGTTCCACACGGATCGGCGGGACTTCGCCCAGACGCGGGATCGGGGCATCGGCGAAGGTC
>JAHJUC010000420.1 GCA_018829385.1 Alphaproteobacteria bacterium | reverse complement strand
CTGGCGCGGCTGGCCGAGGCCAACGGTGTCCTCTTGAACTTCGAGGCGGCGGTCGCGGGCGGCATTCCGGTGATCAAGGCGATGCGGGAATCGCTGACCGGCAACGCTGTGACCCGGATCTACGGCATTCTGAACGGCACCTGCAATTACATCCTGACCCGCATGCAGCGCGACAACATGGGCTTTGCCGAGTGTCTGGCAGAGGCGCAGCGGCTCGGTTATGCCGAGGCAGATCCGGCTTTCGACATCGAGGGCAACGACACAGCGCACAAGCTGTCGATCCTGACCAGCCTGGCATTCGGAACCCAGATCGCCGCCGATGAAGTCTACATCGAGGGGATCACCAACATCTCCATCGACGACATCCATGCCGCCGACGAACTCGGCTACCGGATCAAGCTGCTCGGCGTGGCCCAGCGCACGGCGACAGGCATCGAGCAGCGGGTGCACCCGACCATGGTGCCGAAAGGCTCGATGATCGCCCAGGTGGAAGGCGTGACCAATGCGGTGACGATCGAAGCCGACATTCTCGGCGAACTGATGCTTTCCGGCCCCGGCGCCGGCGGCGACGCCACGGCGTCGGCGGTGCTGGGCGATATCGCCGATATCGCCAAGAGCCGGCCCGGCCATCAGCACGCGCCGGCTCTCGGCCGTCCCGCCGACAAGCTCGAGCCCTACACCCGGGCCCAGATCCAGAGCCATGAAGGCGGCTACTTCATCTCGCTCAAGGTGGATGACCGGGCAGGGGTGTTTGCCTCGATCGCCACCTCGATGGCTAAGAACGAGATTTCGCTGGAATCGATCGTCCAGCGGGCACGGCCATCGCGGATGGAAGACGGGCCGCAGACGGTCATTCTGGTCACGCACGCAACCACGGAGTCCCGGGTGCGCGCCGCGGTTGACGCCATCAAGAGCGAAGGCTACCTCTCGGGCGAGCCGCAGGTGATCAGGATCGAACGGACTCGCGACAATTGAACCCGCTGCAGGTCCTGTCATTGCCGCCCAAGCCTCCGGCGGCGGCAGGAACTTGCGCATAGCCTAATCGATTTAGTTTTGGATCAGGTCAAATTCCTGAAAAAACAACGGCTTTTAACGCGGCTTTCACATTGCCTTGCTAGCTTCGAAAGCTGTATGAGCGGCCAAACGACATACCCCGGGGGATTAAGGCCATGGCAGGCAAATCAACAGAAGCAAGTGGTCTGGACCGCATACTCACACTGGAAATCGCGCGCGTGACCGAACGTGCAGCGGTTGCAGCAGCCCGGCTGCGCGGCCGCGGCGACGAGATGGCCGCCGACCAGGTTGCCGTCGATGCCATGCGCCAGGAACTCAACCGGTTGCCGATCGACGGCACCGTGGTGATCGGCGAGGGTGAACGCGACGAAGCCCCGATGCTCTATATCGGCGAAGAAGTCGGCACCCGCGACGGCGCCAAGGTCGACATCGCGCTCGATCCGCTCGAGGGCACCACGATCTGCGCCAAGAACCTTCCCAACTCGCTGGCCGTGATTGCGATTGCCGAAAAAGGCAGCCTGCTCTACGCGCCCGACGTCTACATGGAGAAGATCGCCATCGGACCCGGATATCCGGCCAACACGGTTGCGCTTGACGCGACGCCGACCGAGAACATCAATGCTGTCGCCCGCGCCAAGGGTGTGCCGGTTGGTCAGGTGACCGCCTGCATTCTCGACCGCCCGCGCCATGCACGGATGATCGAGGAAGTCCGTGCCACCGGCGCGGCGATCCGGCTGATTGGCGATGGCGACGTTGCCGGCGTCATCCATACGACGGATCCGGATGAAACCGGCATCGACATCTATCTCGGCATCGGCGGAGCGCCGGAAGGCGTGCTGGCTGCCGCGGCGCTGAGGTGCATTGGCGGCCAGATGCAGGGACGGCTGCAGCTCAACACCGAGGAAAAGGTGGCCCGTGCGGCCAAGATGGGCATTTCTGATCCCAACAAGATCTACACAATGGAAGAAATGGCTCGCGGCGACGTGTTGTTTGCCGCCACCGGCGTGACCGACGGCAACCTGCTGCAGGGTGTCCGGTTTACCCGGGATGCGATCGTCACCCACACGATCGTGATGCGTTCCTCCTCGCGCACGGTGCGCGAGATCAAGGCGCGGCATCAGGATCTTGCCAAGTTCGATTAGGCTGTGCGCCTGCCGGTCCTTTCCCGATCGTGAATTGCCGTTCGCCCCGACTTCCTCCGAAGCCGGGGCGTTCTCGTTCCAGCAATGTGTTCAGGGGGCGACCGGCCGCGCTTTGCTGCACCGGGCGGATTGCGCTATGAGCAGTCTCTGAAGGTGCCGCCAGGGCGGCGCGCCTGCAACAGGTTGGTGAGTGGATGACGGGCAACGGCGCATCGGACCGGGCATTTCTAGGGGTGGAGGAGTCGCTGTCCGGCCAGAAATGGGTCTCGCGGCTGGACATGACCGGCGAGAACAAGGCCATCTCGATTGCGCAGATGACGGGGCTGCCCGATGTCATCGCCCGCGTGCTGGCGGGCCGCGACGTAGCGATAGGGGATGCCAAGGCGTTTCTCGATCCGACGATCAAGTCACTGATGCCCGACCCTTCAAAGCTGACCGATTGCGACAAGGCGGCCGACCGGATCGCGTTTGCGGTCTCGCGCGGCGAGCGGGTGGCGATCTTTGGCGACTATGATGTCGACGGCGCCGCATCCTCGGCGCTGATGCAGCGGTTCCTGAGGCATTTCGGCGTTAACAGCGAGATCTATATCCCCGACCGGATCTTCGAGGGCTATGGGCCCAATCCTGCTGCCATAAGCGAACTCATCGACCGGGGGGCGAAGCTGATCATCACGGTCGACTGCGGCTCAACCAGCCACGAATCGCTCGAGGAGGCCGCCCGGCGAGGTATTGACGTTGTGGTGATCGATCACCACCAGGTGGCGAGCGAATTGCCCGTGGCGCATGCGCTGGTCAATCCCAACCGCGAGGACGATCTGTCAGGCCTCGGGCACCTGTGCGCCTGCGGCGTGGTGTTCATGGTGCTGGCTGGCACCCTGCGGCTGTTGCGGACGAAAGGCGACGCCCGGGCCGCCAGCTTCGATCTGCTGGCGTGTCTCGATCTGGTTGCCCTGGCGACGGTCTGCGACGTGGTGCCACTCAAGGGGCTCAACCGCGCCTTTGTGGTCAAGGGACTGCTGGCGGCGCGGACCATGGGCAATGTCGGCCTGGCAGCCCTTGCCCAGCGCGCCGGGGTCAACGGTCCCGTGACGCCCTATCACCTGGGGTTCCTCATCGGACCCCGCATCAATGCCGGGGGACGCATCGGCGATGCGGCGCTGGGCAGCCGGCTGCTGACGCTTGAGGACCGGGACGAGGCGGCGGCGATCGCCGAACGGCTCGAGGAGCTGAACCGCGAACGGCAGGCGATCGAGGCGGCCATGCTGGCGGAAGCAGATGCGGAGGCGGCCATCGAAATGGCGAGCGGCGACGGACCCGCGGTCATCGTCACCGAGCGGCAGGGCTGGCATCCGGGTGTCGTCGGCCTGCTGGCCTCGCGGCTCAAGGAACGTTACCGGCGGCCGGCATTCGCGATCGCCTTTGACGGCAACGGCAAGGGGACGGGATCCGGCCGGTCGGTGCCGGGTGTCGATATCGGCCGGCTGGTGCGCAAGGCGGTGGAAGCCGGGTTGCTGGTCAAGGGCGGCGGGCATGCGATGGCGGCGGGGCTGACGGTCGAGCAAAACCGCCTCGGTGAGCTGCGCGCCTTCTTTGAGGAAAACGCTGCAGAGGCCGTGGCCGGCCTGACCCTGGCGCACCGGCTGAGAATTGATGGCGCTATCTCGGCCTCGGGGGCAACGCTCGAACTGGTCGACATGATCGAGCGGGCCGGCCCTTACGGCGCCGGTCATCCGCAACCGGTTTTTGCCGTGCCGGCACACACGCTCAAGGGTGCGCGCGTTGTCGGACAGAATCACATCAAGCTGTCGTTTGCCGGCCCCGACGGGGGGCGACTCAACGGCATCGCATTCCGTGCCGCCGATACCGAGATGGGCGCCACGCTGCTTGGCGGACGCGGAATGGCATTTCACGTCGCCGGCTCGCTGTCGGCCGATTACTGGCAGGGCGTCAGGCGGGTTCAGATCCGTGTGATCGACGCGGTCGTGGCACGCTAGGATACGAGCTTCCGGCTCGTCAGAAAACCTTCATAAATCCACTGGGAGCAGGCTTTCCGCGTCTGGTTTGGTGACCGTGAGACAGCGGATTGCAGCCGCGCAAAAGCGCGCAGACCGAAGAGCCAGCGCCGCGGCGCCGGGCTTGCGTGAACTTCAGGTTTTGAATGAAAAATCCAAGCTAAGTGCTTGAAGTGGGTGGCACGCCCTAGGGGAGTCGAACCCCTCTTTCCAGAATGAAAATCTGGCGTCCTAACCGATAGACGAAGGGCGCGTGCGATGTGGCGTCTTATAATCAGACCGCTTTAGGACCGCAAGCGGATAATTGGGGTTGCGGAGAAAAAAATGACATCCGGATGAAGATTGTTTTGATGCCGCCGGAACGCGCTGCCCAAACAGCGCAAACCCTCGCGGAAGCTGTCGGCGGATTACTTGCGGCGGCGGCAGCGCCAGTTCCAGTCACGCGGCGTTCCGACGTCGATGTGGACTGATTCCGTGTGGCAATAGGTGCCAACGCCGCCGCGGCCGGGCATGGAGCGAAGATACTTCGCCAGCTGCCATTTCGAAACGCCATCGACCTGGATGTCCGCTGCTTCACATGACGTGTGCCGCGATCCGGATGCGCCACCGATACGCCGGTTGTGCTTCGGGCTCCGGTATCCGGACGTCACCACCACCGGGCGGCCATAATGGCGCTCAATGCTCTTGAGCGTACGGACAAGCTGCGGCTTGAAGCAGTCGACCTCGACCTTTTCGGTTTGCAGATGCAGTCCGTTGGGCGCAAGGCGCGCCAGGCCGGCAGCCGAGGCCAGTTGGATCTGGCCCGAATCGGCATCCCCAGCAGTGTCTTCGGAACCGTCGCCGAACATGGACTCAAGCTTGACACCGGGCAGTGCATTTCCGCCTGCCGAGGCAACGGTAACCCGAGCGGCCTGTGGCTTGATCAGGCGTTTCGTGGTTCCATCAGGAGCGTTTCTTGCCGCTGTCTTTTGCGGCGCGAACATCCTTGCGAAAATCGATTTCTTCTTCGGCGGCGCGACCACCGCCAGTTCTTGGACCTGCGGCTGGATTTCGGTCAGACCCGAAACCGCCGGGTTGCCGGGCGTCAGGCTGTCTGAGGCCGTCTGCGCCACAGGCTCGGCTTGAAGCGACGTGTTCTGCTGCAGCGCAAGATCGGCTGCAACGGGTGCTGCGCCATAGAGATTGGCGATCGGCTGGGCTTGCTGGCTTTGGGTGATGCCGCGGTTGAGGGCATCGACCGCGGTATCGGCCATGACGACGGACTGACCTGATGCGAACTCGCCCTGTGCCACAGCCGGTATCCGGGAGGATGCGTCGGCTGCATTCGGAGAAGGTTCCGGCAGAGGAATTCCCGCAGCAGTCTCTGTTGCAGGTGCAGTTGGGCTTGCCTCGCCCACGGACATGGCGGTGGACTGGTCAACGATGACGCCGCCGTCTGTCATCGCCGGAACGCCGGGCGCGAATCCCTGGGTTGCGAACATCTCGGGATCAGCGGCTGATATGCATCCGCTGAGGATTGCCGCCACGCCGGCCAGCAGCAACGCCCGCGTGGTCTTGCGTCCGTAGACTGCTTTGTTTCCGCCAATCTGCAAACTCTGGAGCCCCCGGGTATCTTGCAACGGCAGACCCGAAGGTCCTGAAAGGATGCCTACTCATTTGCGGCGGCCTTGTAAACGAACAAAGGCAACGCCGTGAGTACGCAATTCGGCGCACTGGCCAAAATCCATGCGATGCTTGGTAAATGAGGCAAAAGCATGGCCCTATCTGAAGGTTAGCCCGCGTCCGTTGCGTGAGCCTTGCGCCTCGCAGGCCCGGTCCGGACCTGGTCCGGACCGGTTGCGAAAGACCCTACCAGGACCCTGTGTTTTTCATCGACAGCCAGGGCTCGACCGGTTCAAGCGGTTGGCCCTTCTGCAAGAGTTCGATGGAGATTCCGTCCGGGGAGCGGACAAAGGCCATGTGACCGTCCCGGGGCGGACGGTTGATGGTGACGCCATTGTCGAGCAGCGACTGGCAAAGCGCGTGAATGTCGTCGACTACGTAGGCCAGGTGTCCGAAATTGCGGCCGCCGTCATACTCCTGCGGATCCCAGTTGTAGGTCAGTTCGAGCAATGGCGCCTGCTCGCCGAGCGCCCGCTCCTTGTCTTCGGGAGCCGCCAGAAAGATCAGGGTGAACCGGCCGGCTTCGCTCTCGTGGCGCCGAATTTCCACAAGTCCCAGTTTGTTACAGTAGAAATCGAGCGATGCATCGACATCGGTGACGCGGACCATCGTGTGCAGATAACGCATTGGCTTTACCTCATGATTCTTGTTCGGCTTAACGATAGGCGGAAAAGTGTCGGAGGCAATGGTGGCGCGATAGAAGGGGATGAATGAACAAGTTTTCCTGCAGGGCTTGCGCTGTCCTCGCAATACAATGTTAATGTTTTAAACGAGAATCACTTCATTTGCTTGTGGCGCGTATTGGAGAGGCATCCGGATGGGGGAAAGGTCCTCAGAAAAGAACCAGGTTGATGCGGAAGCACTTGGAGACCCGGTCGATCTCATGGAGATCACAGGCGTCATAAAGTGGTTCGATGTCGCCAAGGGGTTTGGCTTCATCATTCCAGACAACGGAATGGAAGATGTCCTGCTGCATGTGACCTGCCTGCGACGTGACGGCTACCAGACCGTCCTGGAAGGCACCCGGGTGGTTTGCGAGATCCAGAAACGGGAACGCGGCTACCAGACCTTCAGAATCATCTCGATGGATACCTCCACAGCAGTTCACCCGTCGCAATTGCCGCCGGTGCGCACGCATGTGCAGGTCAAGCCGTCGAGCGGACTTGAGCGGGCGATCGTCAAGTGGTTCAACCGCACCAAGGGTTTTGGCTTCCTGACCCGGGGTGAGGGGACGGAAGACATCTTCATTCACATGGAGACGCTCAGGCGCTACGGCCTGGCCGAACTGCGTCCGGGGCAGGTAGTGCTGGTGCGTTTCGGCGATGGCGACAAGGGCCTGATGGCGGCGGAAATCCATCCGGATATCGATTCTCCGATCCCCAATTCCCACTGACCGGGCCATGCGCAGCTTCAAGCAAGTCGCGATTCATATTGTTTCAATCCTGATCTTCGCCTTTCCGGTCATTTCCTTGGCCGCGCAGCTGCCGACAGATTCCGAACGTCTTGTCATCGAGACCCGGAACGGGCCGGTGGCCTTCTCGGTTGAACTGGCGCTGACCGCGGACGACCGCGCCACTGGCTTGATGAACCGGCAAAGCATGCCCGCCGACCATGGAATGCTGTTCAGGTTCGATCAGACCCGCCAGGTTCTGATGTGGATGAAGAACACGCCGCTGCCGCTGGACATGATCTTCATCGATGCGGATGGCGTGATTGCGAGGATCGCCGAGGATACGACACCCTTTTCCGAAACAATCATCCCGTCCGTCGCGCCGGTGCGCTATGTGCTGGAATTGAATGGCGGAACGGCTGCGAAGCGGGGCATTGCGGCAGGCGACAAAGTGCGCCATCGGGTGATCGGCAAATGAATTGCCCGCGAGGCGGAGCAGGCGACGATTTGGAGTTGCGGGGCATGGCGTTCCAGTGTATCCGGATCACGCCTTAGGCAACGGAGCGTAGCGCAGCCTGGTAGCGCATCTGGTTTGGGACCAGAGGGTCGGGAGTTCGAATCTCTCCGCTCCGACCATTTTTTCGGCGTCCGGCTTCGGACGCGATGCAGCAGGGCGCCGTGATCCGCCTTTCCGGGCGGGAACCGCCATGAAGAGGGATTGGGACATGACTGCGAAAATCTATCGTCCCGCAAAGACAGCCATGCAATCCGGAAAGGCCAAGAGCCTCGACTGGGTTCTGGAGTTCGAGCCGGAAAAGCCCCGCAGCATTGACCCGATGATGGG
>JAHJUC010000419.1 GCA_018829385.1 Alphaproteobacteria bacterium | reverse complement strand
GAGCGAGACCAGCGGCCTGCTTTCCGAATGTCCGCAGGCAGGGCAGGGGACCGCCTCGCCCTCGTAGGGATAGGCGGTGAAAGGCAGGAAGAACTGCAGGATATTGTAGCCCATTGGCCCCTCGCAATGGCACGGCATGATTAAGGTTGGCCCGGGCCAGCCCTTCGACGTGCTTTTGCCCTACCCTTTGCGGGTGGCGAAAGGCAAATGGAAAATTCACGGCAACCGCGTGCCGACTTGATCAATCGGGGATCGGCTCAGCCGGTTTCGCCCAAAGATCGTTGTTCCGCTCAGGCCGCAAACCGGGAGGCGTCGGCGCCGTAGTGATTGATGTAGCGGCCGTTGATCTGCTTGACCGGCAGGATCACCAGCACGTCGGTGGTGCCGAAGGCCGTATCGACCACGGCCTCGTCCGAGACCAGCGCGCCGACCCTGAGATAGCCCTTGACCAGCGGTGGCATTGCCGCCAGCGCTGCCCGCGGATTGATCGCCTCGACCGGCATCATGTCCATCGACAGGCCGCGGCCGGCAATCGCCCGGACTTTCCAGTCGACATTGGCCGACGCGGTCTGGTTGAGGAACGACAGTGCCAGCGCATGCGCGTAAGGCCGGTCGCCGGGAAACGAGGCGCAGCCGAACATCACATCGATGCCGTGGGCCAGCGCATAGGCCCAGTTGCCCTGCCACAGCGCTTCCAGGGTGCGGCGGGTACGGTAGGTGCCGAGCACGCAGGACCGGCCGAGCTCCAGAAAGCGCTTGTCCGCATTGCGCGCGGTCAGGTCGACCACATCGAACTCGCTTTGCGAATAGAACCCGTCGTGGCGGGCGGCGACCTCCTGCCTGAGCAGCCTGTAGGTGCCGACGATCTGCTCCTCGACATCGCCTGTCAGCGCCGTGTCGAGCACCAGAAGGTGATCGCAATAGCGGTCGATACTGTCGAAATCGCGTTTCTGCCGCATGGCGTCTTCGGGAAGCCGGGCGCCCATTTCCTCGACGAAGACCCGGTAGCGCAGCGCCTGCGCCGCCTCGACTTCGCTGCGCGTGACTGCAAGCCGCACTTCCAGGGATCCGATGCGGCCGAGAACCTGGCTCGCCGGCTTGTAGCCTGGGACCGGAGCGAGGAATGGCGTGGACAAAGGCCGATGCAATTGCGTTTCCATGGGTAATCTCCCGAGTGGTGATGCCGGGGTTCAACCATGATTCTGCGACATCCGAGTGACATTTGCCATCCCGCATGTGGTATTTTGGAGGTCAATCTGTGTCCGGCTCGAAGCAGGATGGCCGGAAAGCCGGCATCGGGCCTCAAGACAAGGCCCGATGTTCCGCAGTGAGCCTTACCCCGCCGCGCGCAATCTCTTTCCCGCGGTCATGGTCACCAGTTGCAGAAGCCACTCCGGATCGACCGGCTTTTCCGCATGCCCGTCCGCTCCCGCTGCCAGCAGGTCGTCGCGGGTCGAGGCCTGGCCGTCGGCGGTCAGCACGATGATCGGCAGACGGGCAAGTTGGCCTGCCGCTTCCTCGGCACGGATCTTCTGGATGGCGCTGCGTCCATCAAGCTCCGGCATCGACAGGTCGGTGATCACCAGGTCATAGCCCGCCACGCCGCCGGGGCGCTCCATAGCCTGGGCCACGAGCTCGCGGCCGTTGACGACGACGGTGACACGGTGGCCCTGGCGGGCGAGGTTGGTGCGCACCACCAGCGCGTTGACCGGATCGTCTTCGGCGAGAAGGATGTCGAGCGTCGGATTGTCGGAAGACCGCTCCAGCATCACCGGCCGCGGCTTTGAGTGCAGCCGGTCGCGATCCTCGCGGTCGTCGCGCCGGGTCAGCACATTGATCAGCGAAGCCCGGCGGACCGGACGCACCAGCCAGGCGTTGGCGCCATGGCCGGCAAGGCTTTCCAGATCGCGGCTGTCTTCCGGGGCGATCACCAGCGTGCGTTCGATGCCGGCCGGCAGTTCGGTCGGAGCCGTCGCCAGCAGGGTGTCTGCACGCTCGGCAATGCGGCGGTCGACGATGATGTCGCTCAGCCCCACACCGGAGCGATACAGTCGCGTCAGCGCGGCAATCATGCTCTCGGCGTCATCCGCCGACTCGGCGATGCCGCCGAGATCCCGGACGGTCCACAGCAGCGCGGTCGAGACCGGGCCGCGCGGAGCAATCACCAGCACGGCGCGATCGGCGAGCGGGCCGCGCACCGGCGCGCCGCCTTCGGGCACGGCCAGTTCCCTGACCGGCACCGTGAAGCGGAAGGTGCTGCCCTGGCCCGGTGTCGAGGTCACCCCGATTTCACCGCCCAGCGCCTCGACGATGCGCGCCGAAATCGAGAGCCCCAGGCCGGCCCCGCCATGCTTGCGGGTGGGGCCGTTGTTGGCGCGTTCGAACTCGCCGAAAATGCGGGCCTGATCGGCCTCCTTCAGTCCCGGACCGGTGTCGGAAACGATGAAGGCCAACTGCTTGTCCTCGCGCGTCACCTCGATCAGCACGCCGCCGTTTTCGGTGAACTTGATGGCGTTGCCGACAAGGTTGAACAGCACCTGCCGCAATCTGCCGATGTCCGAGGTGATCATGCGCGGCGCTTCGGGCGCGACATGAACCGCGATCTCGATGCCTTTTTCATGCGCGCGCGAGGCCATCAGCTCGCAGACGCCGTTGACCAGGTCTTCCAGGTTGCCTTCCTCGTGCCGCAGGTGCAGGCGGCCGGCCTCGATCGACGTTACATCGAGCAGATCCTCGATCAGCGACAGAAGCGCCATGCCGGATTCGCTTGCGGTCTTCAGGTAGCTTGCCTGTTCCGGCGTCGTCTGAGTCTGCGCGAGCAGATGCGTCATGCCGAGAATGCCGTTGAGCGGCGTGCGGATTTCATGGCTGACGGTGGCCAGGAACCGTGACTTGGCGTGGTTGGCGGCCTCGGCCTTCTCGCGTGCGTCGACGAGTTCGGCTTCCGTGTGCCTGGCCTCGGTGATGTTCCGGCCGATGCATTGCCGGGTGATCTGGCCGGATGCCGGATCGCGGGCCAGGGTTTCATGCCAGGTCCAGATCGTCTGTTCGTCGCCTTCGCCGAGCAGCAGTTCGGAAACGCCGTTGCCGGTGGCCTTCACCGGTTCGATGCCGGCCATGGGCAGCGTCAGGCCGACCGGATTGTCAAACCCGGTTGCTTCCTTGAATGTCTCGTTGGCATAGATGACCTGGCCGTTCAGGCCGCAGACGACTACCATGTCGCCCAGTGCATCGAAAAGTCCGGCGAGCTGGTCCGAAAACTCGCCCAGTTCCCATTTGCGGTCGATCTCATGTTCGGAGAAGCTGCTAGCGTGCGATTTCGGACGCGCGGGGCTTGCCCCTGCAGGCCCGTTGAACGAGCGCTGCAGCAAGGGGACTGCCGCATAGATGGCGATACCCGCGACCGAGGCGAGCAGCAGCGCCGGTGCGTTGAAAGCCACGGAAACCGCCGCTGCGGTCAGCGCCGTGGCGACAGCAAACAGCGGCCGCGAGGCGGAATGGACCGGGGTCTGCGGCGCCCGTTCGCTGTCAACGAACACGTCGGGAACCGGGTGCCTTCTCGCCGGATCGGCGTGCAGCGTGCTCGCCTGCGCGGCCGTCTGATTGCTCAGGGCTTGCTGGAGGGTTTGTTGCAGTCTTAGCGGTTCTGTCATCATGGGCCCGTGATAGCACGGGCCCCGTGAGCAAAGGCTTCAGCGAAACCGTCAAATTTTAGAGATTGCGCATTAGCTCTTCTTCATGTCGACAACCACCCGTCCGCGGATCTTGCCGTCGATGATCGAATGCGCGGCGTCGATGATGCCGTCAAACCCGATTTCGGTCGAAAGCGACTCCAGCTTTTCGAGATCCAGGTCCTTGACCAGGCGCGACCAGGCCTCCTGCCTGAGCGCCAGCGGCGCCATCACCGAATCGATGCCGAGCAGCGATACGCCGCGCAGGATGAACGGCGCCACCGATGTCGGCAGGTCCATGCCCTGCGCCAGCCCGCAGGCCGCGACAGCGCCGCCATAGGACGTCATCGACAACACGTTTGCCAGGGTGTGACTGCCGACAGCGTCGATGCCGCCGGCCCAGCGTTCCTTGTTGAGCGGCTTGGCCGGACCCGAAAGTTCGTCGCGATGGATGACTTCCGAAGCGCCCAGGCTCTTAAGGAAGTCGGCCTCCTCGGTGCGGCCGGTCGAGGCAATCACCTCGTAGCCGAGCTTGCCCAGCACCGCGATCGCCACGGTGCCGACGCCGCCATTGGCGCCGGTGACCACCACCGGGCCGCGTCCCGGCGTGATGCCGTGACGTTCCAGCGCCATCACCGACAGCATGGCGGTGTAGCCGGCGGTGCCGATCGCCATCGCCGAGCGGCCGTTCATGCCTTCCGGCATCGGAATCAGCCAGTCACCCTTCAGCCGCGCATAGGCGGCATAGGCGCCTGTGTGCACCTCGCCGACGCCGAAGCCGTTGAGGATCACCTTGTCGCCGGCCTTGAAACGCTCGTTTTCGGAACTGACCACCGTGCCGGCGCAGTCGATGCCCGGAACCATCGGCCAGCGCCGCACCACCGGTCCCTTGCCGGTGATGGCGAGACCATCCTTGTAGTTGACGGTGGTCCATTCGACCTCGACGACCACGTCGCCCTCCATCAGATCGTCAAGGCTAAGCTCGGTCACATTGACCGACATGACCTTGTTTTCGTCGCGGGTGAGCAGAATGCCCTTGAAACGGTCTTGCATGGAAGCTCCTCTACTAATGTTGGTCCAGACTGGCCCGCTCCGACCTCAAGATCAAGCGCGGTGTGCCGGCTGGACTGTCAGGTTCGTTTCTTGCGTTCGCTGATGGTGGCGATCACTTCATCGAGCACGATCAGCGCCGCACCGATGCTGATGAAGCTGTCGGCGAGATTGAAGACCGCAAACGACCAGGTTTCGGTGTGAAACAGGATGTAGTCGACCACATGGCCATAGACGGCCCGGTCGATCAGGTTGCCGAGCGCCCCGCCGATGATCAGCGCAAAGCCCAGATGCGCAATGCCGCGGTCCGAAGGTGTCCGCCACCACAGGTAAAGCACGAAGATGATCACCAGCACCGTCAGCGCCAGCAGGCCTGAATCGGGCAGCCCCTTGAGCAGCGAGAACGCGATTCCCTCGTTCCAGGTCCGATAAAGCGCGAACATCGGCATCACCGGCACCAGTTCGTGAAACGTCAGGCGTGTTTCCACCAGCCACTTGATCAGCTGATCCAGCGCCACGGCGCCAGTCACCAGCGAGAGCATCGGCACGATCCGGCTGAGCGCCGACGGTGTCTTCACGCTCCCGCTCATGCGCCGGGCTCGCCAAGTTCGAGCAGATGCCTGCGCGCCTCGAACAGCATGACGCCCGTGGCAATCGCCAGGTTGAGCGAATCCGCCCGGCCGGCCTGCGGAATCCGCGCCAGCTTGCCGCAGGCGCCGGCCAGCGTGTCGGGCAGGCCCTGCTGCTCGTTGCCCATCAAGAGCACCACCGGCTGGCCCTTGTAGCCGATGGTCCGGTAGTCGACGCTGCCCTTGAGGTGGCTGCCGACCACCAGAGCGGACGACTTTTTCGACCAGCTCAGGAACTCCGCCTCGCTGGCCCGCACCAGCGGAACCGCGAACACCGATCCCATCGTGGCGCGCACCGTTTCCATCGAGAACGGATCGACGGTCTCGCCGATCAGGATCACCCCGGATGCGCCGGCGGCATCCGCCGTGCGGATGATGGTGCCAAGGTTGCCCGGGTCGCGGACCCTGTCGAGCGCGATCCAGGTCTCGTCCCGTGCCGGCGAAATGCCGCCAAGCGGCGTCAGTTTCTGCTCGAAAACGGCGATCACCGCCTGCGGATTGTCGCGCCGCGTGATCGCGGTCAGGACCTTCTCGCTGACCTCGAGCACCAGACCGCCGCGCGCCACCGTCAGCGCCGCGATCTTTTCCACCTGTGGTTTGCCGCGCTGCGCCTTGGCGTAGATCAGCGTGCGGATGGTCCAGCCGAGCTCGATCGCGTCGATCACCAGCTTCAGCCCTTCGGCGAGAAAGGTGCCGGTCTCGTCGCGGTGCTTCTTCATCGACAGCGCGCGGATGTCCTTGATGATCGGATTGGACAGGCTGGTGATATCCTTGACCTGCCCGACCTTCGCCGCGCCGCCCCTGGAATCTGTAGGATCGCTCATTGCGGCAGCCACCTTGAATAAAGCGATGTCGACAGCGCCCGGCACTCGTCCGTGTCCGGCTTGCCGCTCTCGCGGATGATCAGTTCGCCCGATTCCACCCGGCCGCCGGCGCCGCGCATGGTCTCGCGTAGCAATTCGTGCGTGGCGTAGAACGAGGCCCGGATCGAGTAGGCCGTCAGCACCAGCCCGACCGGCTTGTCGCTCAACAGTTCGCGGCAGATATCGAGCATCAGCGGCAGGTGTTCGAACAGCTGCCAGACTTCTCCGTTCGGTCCGCGGCCGAATTTGGGCGGATCGGTGAGAATGATGTCGTAGCGGTTGCCGCGGCGTTCCTCGCGGGCGATGAACTTCATCGCATCCTCGCAGATCCAGCGGATCGGCCGGTCCTCGAGCCGCGCCAGCGCCTGGTTCTCCCGCGCCCAGCCGATCGCCTTCTTCGAGGCATCGACATGGGTGACTTCGGCTCCGGCCCTGGCCGCCACCAGCGAGGCAACCCCGGTATAGCCGAACAGGTTGAGCACTTTCAAAGGCCGCTTGGCTTCCGTGATCCGGTCCGCCATCCAGCGCCAGTGGGCGATCTGCTCGGGAAACACCCCGACATGGCGGAACGAGGTCAGCCGGCCGTGAAAATCGACGCCGAGCAGCTTCATCGGCCAGGTTTCACCCAGCGGAACGCGCGGAAACGCCCAGCGGCCGATGCCGTCCTCGTCGGTGTCGCCTGTAAACACCGCGTCCGCCTTGTTCCATTCCGAATCCGGCAATCCGCGGCTCCACAGCGCCTGCGCTTCCGGGCGGACGATCCTGAGGCTGCCATATTGTTCGAGCTTCTCGCCCTGGCCGGCCGCGTTCAGACCCATGTCGAGCAGCTGGTAGCCGTCCTCGTTGCCGGTTTCCAGGATCAGCGGCGCGGTCTGCCCTGGCAGCGCGCCCTGCCGCTTGTTGAGCTGCCTGATCGGCGCTTGCGGCTGGGTGTCCGTCCGCCGGTCGGCAGTCTGACGTTCCGCCGGCTTTGACCACGGCTTGCCATCTCTGGGCTTGTCCTCACGCGGCTTGCCGCCTCCGGGCCTGCCGCCCTTCGGTCTGGCATCCCCCGGTTGGCCGGGGCCGCCGCGTCGTGGCTTTTGGGTACGCTTGTCGGCCAAGATCCGAAATGTCCAGTCTGTGTGCGTGGCCAGGGCCTCGACGGCGCCATGTCCCGGGGATTTCATGAGAGACTGGACATAGCAACCCGATCTGCACTTGGCAAAGCCGTTTTCGGTTTGCATAGATAGGGCAGCATTCAGGGAGGAGTATGTCCGATGGAAATGAACGGCGAAGAACGCATTGCCGCCCCGCGCCAGCTGGTCTGGGAAGCGCTCAACGATCCCGACGTGCTGCGCGAGTGCATTCCCGGCTGCGAAAGCCTCGAGAAGAGCTCCGACACCGAGATGTCGGCGACCGTCAAGATCAAGATAGGCCCGGTCTCGGCGAAGTTCACCGGCGAGGTGACGCTTGAAAACATAAATGCGCCCGAGAGCTACACCATCTCCGGCGAAGGCAAGGGCGGCATCGCCGGCTTCGCCAAGGGCGGCGCCGATGTCAAACTCGTCGAGGATGGCGCCGAAACCGTGCTGAGTTACGATGTGAAGGCCCAAGTCGGCGGCAAACTCGCCCAGCTCGGCTCCCGCCTGATCGATTCCACCTCGAAAAAGCTCGCCGGCCAGTTCTTCACCAAATTCAACGAAGTGGTGAGTGCGAAGGCTGCGGGGGTGTGACGTGATGCGGACCGGGTCGAAATCAGCGACTAAGGTCTGAAAACTCAATCCATTTTGCCGTAGGCCTTGAGCACGCGAAGCGCCATCAGCGTGGTCCAGCGGCTCGGACCGCGCGGCGCTTCCATGACAAGGAATTCTTTCCCCGGCAGGGCTGTTTCCCGCCGCCACAGCCCGTTTGTGCCGCGCTTTCCCGCGATGATCTCGAGCGCATCCTGCATGCGGCCATCATAGGGCGCGCCGGCGTTCCGGAAATGGTCGAGAGCCCTGAGGATGTTGTAGTACCAGTGCGGCGGGTAGGGAAACTTCAGGAACCGTTTGTCGATGATATCACCGCTGCGGTCCGACTTGTAGAAGCGATGCAGCATGACGAACCCGCGCGACTGCCGCGCCGCCTCCTGCAGTTCATCCAGTCGGTAAATATACCCGTTTTCGACATATTCGAGGATGCCTTCGAGCACCGACAAGGTGGAGTGAAGCGAGCTGTGATGCGCGCCCGAGCGGTTGGACTGGCAGTTGAACCCGCCGTCCTGCATGTGTTCGGCGAGAAGGAAATCGACGATGGAGCGAAGGTCGGCCGCCGGCGCGCCGAAATACGAGGCGTAGTTCAGCGCCATGCCATTGACGCAGACATCACTTTTCCGGGCGCCGCGCGAGCACCCGATGCCGCCATCCATGGCCTTGTAGTCAGTCAGGATGCTGCCAATGCTGTCTCTGATCATCGGCTGGTCCGGCGCAATCGCCAGGCCTTTCAGGCTCAACAGGGTGTAGTGCGAACTCGTCCATTTCGGACGGCAGAAATCAAGACCCCACGAGCCATCCGCGTTGCGCCGGTCGAGAAGCTGCTTCCCCCAGCCTTCCTGAGAAATGCGGGCCCGCAGATCGGGGCGATCTGCGTCCAGCAGGTCGCGATGCGTCTGGTACTGGATTGCCACGTCGCCCTGAAGCAGCCAGTCGATGCAATCTGTCTCCCGAGCAGGCATATTTGACCCTCCAGTGGTCAGGATAACGGCAGGCTCATTGCGACACCGGCGATTCCGCTGACGCGGGCGGG
>JAHJUC010000045.1 GCA_018829385.1 Alphaproteobacteria bacterium | reverse complement strand
CTGACGGGCGCCGAAAATTCGAACACCATCCGCGCCCTTTCATTGCCGGAATTGCCATAGCGGACGGCGGACACCAGTCCGCGCGACTGCAGGGCGTCCTGCGGAAAGGCAAAGACGGTCTCGGGCAGGTCGATGACGGCGCGATAGGGATTTTCCAGATAATGCAGCTCGAATTCGGGCTCCCGTTCGAAATCAAGCACCAGGCGGACGCGGCTCTCATCGCCGGCGAGCCGCGCGGCGATGGCGACATGTCTGGGTTCAGTCGCGTCGTCGGGCACCGCAGATGACGCCGTCGGCCAGAAAACAACCAAGGCGTGGGCGAGGACAGAGAGCAGCACGCGGGAGAACCAGGCGCGACCCGGCGCCGGGCGATGTCGCCCGCCTGCCTGAACCCGCCCGTGTTTCGCACAAAACCGCATATGCCTGCCTTCAGCCCTTTTCCCGCGACGCCACCGCCATAGGCCGCACCATCCGGTAGCGGCAAACAGCGTCAAGAGGATGGCACGATTCGCCCTGCGAACCCGGCAAGAGCATGGCGCAATCGGGTTAACCATCCGTTCACCATGATGACGGGCAAATTTCTTACCCGGTTCTCCACAACGTCAACCGGTCAAGTTGCACAACCTCATGTGCAGATGTTTTCAGTTGCCAGATCGCCACTCAGCCCATAAAAGCTTTTGTTGGGTAAGTATATTGACGGGATAGAACTGTCACCCTTCCGGCCGCCGCCTGCAACAGGCCCAGGGCGCCAGGAGTGCGGATCGTCCGTCGTCCAATAACCATCCTTCCCCGGAGCGGCCAGCTCGCAGTTTCCATCTCGGGAACCCAATCTGACTGCTCCTGCCAGGCAATATGGCCGAAAATGCGGAGAGGCTCTTCAGTCTTCGACAGCACCGAGGCCACGACAGTGATTAAACCCGGCAGGCGAGGACTCCTGCCACAACCTTCGCGGCCTTGCTGCCGCATCGCCCCTTCAGGGGCTTTCATCGGTCCGCAAGGACTATACGCAAATGAAATTTCGGCCGGCTTTTATGGTGCAAATGCGGATCTCCCACAGTGTTAACAGGCCCCGGGCTTACCAAGCCCCGGGTACAGTCCTGCTGACCACTGCTCCAAGCCGAGTACCGGAATACCTATCATCCGGCGCACTCCCCACCGACCATCCCCTGCCCCGACTTTCGGAGCGGCGGAGTCTCACGTCGAGAGCGCGCCGAGGAGCTTACATTCAATGGCAGAAAAAATGCTTATCGACGCCTCCCATCCCGAGGAGACCCGCGTCGTTGTCGTTCGTGGAAACCGCATAGAGGAATTCGATTTCGAATCGGAGCACAAGAAACAGCTCCGCGGAAACATCTACCTGGCAAAAGTCACTCGCGTGGAGCCGTCGCTTCAGGCCGCTTTTGTCGACTATGGCGGCAACCGCCACGGTTTCCTTGCGTTCTCGGAAATCCACCCCGACTACTACCAGATCCCGCTGGCCGACCGGCAGGCGCTGCTTCAGGCGGAAGCCGAGGACGCTGCGAACGATCCCGACTTCGAAAGCGCCGACGAAGCCGACAACGGCCCGAGCAAGGCCAAATCCCGATCCAAGGCAAAGCCCGCCGAAGACGACGACGGCAGTGAAGACGGCAAGGCCTCGAAATCCCGGCCGCGCCGCAGCCGCCGCGGCAAGAAGTCCGGCGAACCGGCCAAGGCCGCTGATTCTAATACGGCGGAAGCAACCGATGGCGACGACGCCGCAACCGATGCCGGCGAAGCTGCCGCAGAGGAGCTTGCGGCAGCACCGGACGCGACGGATGACGACACCGGCGATACATCCGGGCCGGACGATGCCGGATCGGATGATGATGGCGACGACGACAAGCCGACCGAAATGGCCGCTGACGTCGAAGCCGACGAAATCTCCGAACCGGTCTCGCGCCGCAAGCGCAAGACCAATGACGACGACGACGCCCAGGATGACGAATCCGTCGAGTCGGTCGGTTCCGAAGACGCGATGGAAGAAGTTCCGACTCGCTCGCAGCGCAAGCCGCGCAAGCAGTACCGGATCCAGGAAGTCATCAAGCGCCGGCAGATCCTGCTGGTCCAGGTGGTCAAGGAAGAGCGCGGCAACAAGGGCGCGGCCCTGACAACTTACCTGTCGCTCGCCGGCCGCTATTCGGTGCTGATGCCGAACACTGCACGTGGCGGCGGCATCTCGCGCAAGATCACCAACCTGCCCGACCGCAAGCGGCTCAAGGAAATCGCCCGCGAGCTGGAAGTGCCGAAGGGCATGGGCGTCATCCTGCGCACCGCCGGCGCCAACCGCACCAAGGTCGAAGTCAAGCGCGACTTCGAATACCTGATGCGGCTGTGGGAAAACGTCCGCAACCTGACGCTCAAGTCGACGGCGCCGAGCCTCGTCTACGAGGAAGGCAGCCTGATCAAGCGGTCGATCCGTGACCTCTACAACAAAGACATCTCGGAAATCGTCGTCTCCGGCGAGGAAGGCTACCGCGAAGCCAAGGACTTCATGAAGATGCTGATGCCGAGCCACGCCAAGGTGGTTCAGCCCTACCGGGACCTGCATCCGATCTTCTCGCGCTCGGGTATCGAAACCCAGCTCGACCGGATGCTGCAGCCGCAGGTAACGCTGAAATCGGGCGGCTACATCATCATCAACCAGACCGAAGCGCTGGTCGCCATCGACGTCAACTCCGGCCGTTCGACCCGCGAGCACTCGATCGAGGACACGGCGCTGCAGACCAACCTGGAAGCTGCGGAAGAAGTCGCCCGCCAGCTCCGGCTCCGCGACCTCGCCGGCCTGATCGTCATCGACTTCATCGACATGGAAGAAAACCGCAACAACCGAGCGGTTGAAAAGCGGATGAAGGATTGTCTGAAGAACGACCGCGCCCGCATCCAGGTCGGCCGGATCTCGCATTTCGGCCTTCTGGAAATGTCACGTCAGCGGATCAGGGCGTCTGTGCTGGAAAGCACCATGCAGATCTGCCCGACATGCGGCGGCAACGGACATATCCGGTCGCAGTCGTCAGTGGCGCTGCACGTGTTGCGCGGTGTCGAGGAGTATCTGCTCAAGAACACCACCCACGACATCATCGTGCGCACCACGGCCGAGACGGCGCTGTACATGCTCAATCACAAGCGCGACACGGTTGTCGATCTGGAAAAGCGCTTCGGGGTCTCGATCAGCTTCTCGGCTGACGAAACGGTCGGGGCGAACCATTTCGCCATCGATCGCGGCGCAGCGGTGGAATCCCCGGTGAATATCGAGCACATCACCGTCAATTCCCCGGCCTACCCCGAGGACGACGACGATATGGATCTCGTCGAGGAAACCGATGACGAGAGCGTCGAAACCGAGGAGACCCCGGAAGCCCAGGGCGAAGACCGTCCCGAGCGCGAGGATGGCCAGGGCAAGAAGCGGCGCAGGCGCCGTCGCCGCGGCGGTCGCAAGTCCGACGGCGACAACGGCAATGGCGACGATCAGGCCGCCTCGGCCGGTAGCGGCTCCGATCAGGACGACAAGAGCGATGACGGCGACGCGGACGCATCGTCGGACGACGAGGCCTCCGAGGCCGCGTCCGATGGCGACAGCGACGAACAGCGCCGTGGCAAACGGCGCCGTCGCGGCAAGCGCGGTGGACGCCGCAATCGCGAGGAAGATGCAAACGGTTCGGCTGAATCGTCTGACGAAGCCGGACAGCCAGACGAGGTTGCGGCCTCCTCCG
>JAHJUC010000418.1 GCA_018829385.1 Alphaproteobacteria bacterium | reverse complement strand
GCCAGGGTCTTCGCGAAATCCCTGTCCGCTTGATAGAAGTTTTCTATCGCACAACGAATATGCTCCCTTGATTCAGGCACTTGTTATCGGCCTAGTGCGGCCACTGTCATGCCGTCGGAGGATTTTGGGATGGAATCACGCAGTGCAGACACCGAAATCGCCTTGCGAACCGAGGCTATTGTCGGGCGGCTGAAGCCGCTCGAGGGACCGCTGCTGCCCATTCTGCACGACATTCAGCGCGAGTTCGGCTACGTCCCGCAGGCGTCGCTGCCGGTGATTGCCAGCGGTCTCAACCTGTCCCGGGCGGAGGTTCACGGCGTCGTCAGCTTCTATCACGATTACCGCGAGGCGTCGGCCGGGCGGCATGTGATCAAGCTCTGCCGGGCGGAAGCCTGCCAGTCGATGGGTGGCGACGAGCTCGCCGATCGGCTTCTCGGGCTGCTGGGCCTTGACTGGCATGAGACCGGCGCGGACCGGAAGGTCACGATTGAACCTGTCTATTGCCTCGGGCTGTGCGCCTGCGCGCCGGCGGCGATGGTCGATGGCGAAGTGATTGGACGGCTGGATGCCACGATGGTCGACGAACTGGCGAAGGCGGTGCAGGCATGAGCGTGAAGATCTACATTCCCGGCGATTCCGGAGCGGTGGCGCTTGGCGCCGACAGGCTGGCGATGCGGATGGCGGAAATGCTAAAGGCGCGTGACCTCGACGCCGAGATCGTCCGCAACGGTTCGCGCGGCCTTTATTGGCTCGAGCCGATGGTCGAGGTCGAGACCGACAAGGGCAGGGTGGCCTACGGTCCGGTCAAGGTGTCCGATGTCGACAGCCTCATCGAAGCCGGCCTGCTGGATGGCGGCGATCACCCGCTGTCTCTCGGCGCTCCGCAGGAACTCCCGTTTCTCAAGCGTCAGACGCGGCTAACATTTGCACGCTGCGGCATCACCGATCCGCTGTCGCTGGAAGATTACCGGGATCATGGCGGACTGATCGGGCTGACCAAAGCCGTCGCCATGGCGCCCGAGGCGATCGTCGCCCAGGTAACGGACTCCGGCCTGCGCGGCCGCGGCGGCGCGGGCTTTCCGACCGGGATCAAGTGGAAGACGGTGCTCGAGGCAGAAGGCCCACAGAAATACATCATCTGCAACGCCGACGAGGGCGATTCCGGCACATTCGCCGACCGCATGATCATGGAGGGTGATCCCTTCGTGCTGATCGAGGGCATGGTGATCGCCGGCATCGCCACGCGCGCCACCAGGGGCTATGTCTATCTGCGCTCGGAATATCCGCATGCGATCCGGGTGATGAATCGAGCGGTCGAGATTGCCCGCGAGGCCGGGATTCTTGGCGCCTCGGTGATGGGATCAACTCATGCCTTCGACATGGAGATCCGCGTCGGCGCCGGCGCCTATGTCTGCGGCGAGGAGACAGCCCTGCTCGAAAGCCTCGAAGGCCGCCGCGGCGTCGTTCGCGCCAAGCCGCCGCTGCCGGCGCACAAGGGGTTTCTTGGCCGGCCGACCGTGGTCAACAACGTCATTTCGTTGGCCTCCGTACCGGTGATCATGGACAAGGGCGCTGATTTCTATCGCGATTTCGGCATGGGCCGGTCGCGCGGCACCATTCCCGTGCAGATTGCCGGCAACGTCAGGCATGGCGGGCTGTTCGAGGCCGCCTTCGGCATGACGCTGGGCGAACTGGTCGACGACATCGCCGGCGGCACCGCCAGCGGCCGTCCGGTCAAGGCGGTGCAGGTGGGCGGACCGTTGGGCGCCTATTTTCCGCGCGAGCTGTTCGACACGCCGTTCGATTACGAGGCCTTCGCCGCCAAGGACGGGCTGATCGGGCACGCCGGCATCGTCGTGTTTGATGACACCGCAGACATGCTCAAGCAGGCGCGCTTCGCCTTCGAGTTCTGCGCCGTGGAAAGCTGCGGCAAGTGCACGCCCTGCCGCATCGGCTCGACCCGCGGCGTCGAGGTTGCCGACAAGATCCGCGCCGGCATCGAGCCGGAAAGCCAGATCACATTGATGACAGATCTGTGCAACACAATGAAATTCGGCTCGCTCTGCGCGCTCGGCGGCTTCACGCCGTACCCGGTGATGAGCGCGCTCACGCATTTCCCGGAGGATTTTCGTCCGGCACCTATGTCCCAGGCTGCGGAGTGAACAAGATGACGCTGATTCAGGAAATCGACTACGGCACACCGGCCTCCAGGGCCGAGAAGACCGTCCGGCTCGTCATCGACGGCAACACCATTGAAGTGCCCGAAGGCACCTCGGTGATGCGCGCCTCGATGGAGGCAGGGATCCAGGTGCCGAAACTCTGCGCCACCGACATGGTCGACGCCTTCGGCTCCTGCCGGCTCTGCCTGGTCGAGATCGAGGGCCGCAACGGCACGCCCGCCTCCTGCACCACGCCGGTGGCCGAGGGCATGGTGGTCCACACCCAGACCGGACGATTGAAGGACATCCGTCGCGGCGTGATGGAACTCTATATCTCCGACCACCCGCTCGACTGCCTGACCTGCGCCGCCAATGGCGATTGCGAGCTGCAGGACATGGCCGGCGCCGTGGGCCTGCGCGACGTGCGCTACGGCTATGAGGGCGAGAACCACGTCAAGGCGCGGCAGAACGGCGAAGCCAATCCGCGCTACATGGCGAAAGACGAGAGCAATCCCTATTTCACCTATGATCCGTCGAAATGCATTGTCTGCTCGCGCTGCGTCCGCGCCTGCGAGGAAGTGCAGGGCACGTTCGCACTGACGATCGAAGGCAGGGGCTTTGAAAGCCGCGTGTCGCCTGGCATGCACGAGAGCTTCATGAGTTCGGAATGCGTCTCCTGCGGCGCCTGCGTGCAGGCCTGCCCGACCGCGACGCTCACGGAAAAATCCGTGATCGAGATCGGCCAGCCCGAGCATTCGGTGGTCACCACCTGCGCCTATTGCGGCGTC
>JAHJUC010000417.1 GCA_018829385.1 Alphaproteobacteria bacterium | reverse complement strand
GAGGTGATGGAACTGGATTTCGTCGTCGACCAGGGCGCCTGCCACATCTACCGGCTGACACCCTTGAGCTATATCGGCGTGTGCAACCTGCCCGACCGTCCGCAGGGTACGGCGGGCGTGACGCTGACCATCGTGTCGCCCGATGTCGACGGCTGGCGCGATTTCCTCGAAGCCAAGGGCGTGAAATACGTCAGCGGTCCCGAACACAGCGCGGAATTCGGCGTCTACTCGTCGCTGTTTCATTCGCCCGACGGTTACCGGGTCGAGATCCAGAGTTTCGACGATCCCGACTGGGACAAGGGGATCATCCCGGTCTGATCAATACCGGATCGGCTCGCGGGTCATCTCAAGGTGCAGCACGTTGCCGCTCCACGGGTTGGCCTCGCAGACCGCCTCGTTGAGCTCGACGCCCAGGCCCGGCTCGTCCGAGGGAATGACGAAACCGTCTTCCCAGGCGATCTTCTTCGTAAGCACCTCGGCGTGAAATCCGTCCCAGGTCTTGATCGATTCGAGCACCAGGAAGTTGGGCAGCGTCGCGGCCAGCTGGATGTTGGCGGCTGCGACCAGCGGACCGCAATAGCAATGCGGCGCGATCTGGATGCCGAAGGCCTCGGCCATGCCGGCGATCTTCTTGGTTTCGAGCAGACCGCCGGAGCGGCCCAGGTTGGGCTGCAGGATCGCCGCGGCGCGGGTTTCGATGACGCGGGCGAATTCGTGCTTGGTGACGAGCCGCTCGCCGGTCGCCACCGGGATCGATGTGGCGCGCGCAACTTCGGCCATGGCGCCCAGCTGATCGGGCGGCACCGGCTCCTCGAACCACAGGGGATCGGCGGCCTCGATGGCCCGGGCCATGCGGATGGCGCCGGCGGCGGTGAACTGGCCATGGGTGCCGAACAGAATGTCGGCGCGGCTGCCGACCGCCTCGCGCACCGCCTTGACCATGCGCGCTGACAGATCGATGTCGGCCAGGAGCGGCTGATGCCCGCCCTGCACCCGGTAGGGACCGGCGGGATCGAACTTGACCGCGGTAAAACCCTGCCTGACCGCCGCGAGCGCCGCGGAAGCCGCCATTTCGGGATCGTTGTAGACATTGCGGGGACTGTCAGTCTCGGACGGATAGACGCTGCCGGTTTCGGGATAGAGATAGGTGTAGGAGCGCAGGCCCTCGTGCACCCGGCCGCCGAGCAACTTGTGCACCGGCTGGCCCGCTTCCTTGCCGATGATGTCCCAGCAGGCCATTTCCAGCGCCGAGCAGCAGGCCATCATGGTCATGTCCGGGCGCTGCGAGAAGCCGGAGGAATAGCACAGCCGGAAGAAGTTCTCGATGTCGTGCGGATCGCGGCCAACGAGGTAGCGCGCGGCGACATCTTCCATGAGCTTCGCCGTCAGATGCGGATCGAAGGCCGCGTCATAGGCCTCGCCATAGCCGACGACGCCGCCGTCGGTGACCAGCTTGACGAACAGGAAGTAACGCCCGCCGGTCTGCGGCGGCGGGTTGGCCACTACAAAGGTTTTGACATCCTTGATCTTCATGGCGCACTCCCTGCATCCAGCCTCTTCGCGCGCAATCGATCAGGTATCGGCGGTAAAATCCAGCCCCACTTGCGACATCGTGAGACAGCTTGCCGAACGAACAGGGACCGGGACCGATGGTCGCCTCAAATCCGCCTGAGGAAGCCATCCGACGATGCAGTGATCATCAGCTTGGCCTCCATCACGGAATCGATCTCGAACCTGAGCGGCTTGCCGTCGGTGCCAGTCCGGTTGGCGCTGTCCTGGTCGGCGAGATAGGCATGGACGGCCGTCTTCGGATTGTCGCCCTTGCCCCACGGCCGGTCGGCGCACATATCGGCGGGCAGGTCTTCGACGCCGCTGTCCCAGACCACGCAATAGGACCCCTTGGAGACCAGCGGCGCGTAGGCGTGAAGTTCCGCCAGCACATGGTCGTGGGTGTGGTTGGAATCGAGAAACACCATCACCCGGTCATAACCGCTGGCGATCGCGTGGACCTCATCGACGATCGCCTTGTCGATCGCCGAGCCCTCGATCATCTGGATCTTGTGATGTAGCGGATGCGCCAGGATGCCGGCGCGGTTGTGCGGACGGATGTCGATATCGATGCCGACGACCTTGCGGCGGCTCGCCATCGGATCGAGCACCGTGCCAGCTGTGACCGCGTCACAATAATCCAGCATCGCCAGCATCGAGGCGCTCATCACCAGAGAGCCGCCATGGGCGATGCCGGTCTCGATGACCAGGTCGGGCCGGTGGTTCCAGATCAGCTCCTGGTAGGCATAGGTGTCCTGCGGAACCTGGATGATCGGGCGGCCGAGCCAGCTGAAATTGTAGGCGTACTTGTAGCGGATGCTTTCGCGCACCCAGACCTGGGACAGGCCGACAAAACCCGGATCATTGGCCGCGGCGTTTATGTTGTTCTGCACATAGGCGGCGAATTCAGTTTCCTGGCTCACGGGTCAATCCTTGTGTTTGGCAGGTTCCGATGCGCGAACCTGCGAGCGCGGTTTTCGGGACGCAAACCGGACGACCCACCTGCCGGGATCCGGCCACGCAGCGGGGATACATTCGACCCGGTTGATATTGCACGATCCGGCCCGGTGGCCGGGCATGAATGAACAGACGACACCACTTTCAGTCTGCCTGCAGGTAGTCGAGGCTGAGATCGTCGGACAGGAACTCGCCGTTCCTGCAGACCACCCACCAGAATCCGTCGCTCATGTTGACGGATTCGAACTCCTCGGACACCGCCAGGCAGACGCCGGGATGATAGCGATACTCACCCTTGATGTAGTCCCTGTCCTTGTATTTTCGCGCCAGCTCCAGAAGCTCTTCGGTCGGAAATTTCTCCAGATCGTCGCCGCAGATGATCCCGTACGTCTTGTTCACCAGCCTTTTTGCCTGAACGATGTCACCCTTGACCGAGTCATACTTGTGGTCGGCATCGATGTAGATGAAATCAAAACAGTCATCCGCGAACATCGGCAATATTGCCGATGACTTGCCGCGAACGAGCGTGACGTTCTTGTCGTCGACTTCGTTTTCGAATCTCCTGACGCTGAGATAGGCAGACATGAAGGCCTCGGACGACAGGCTGTCCATCTTGGCATAGTCCCAGTTCGCGGCCCCGAATTCGTCGCGCGCCACATCCGCGGTCGATGCGTAGGGCCGCCAGGCGTCGAGCAACACGACGTCGGACCCGGGCATGAAGTTTTCAAGCCAGATGTTGGTGGAGCCGCCGCCGTACCAGACGCCTATCTCGAGCGCCCTGATGCTGCTCATAAACGCCTTCCGTGCCAGCGCCGACATGAGTGCGGCCCTTCTGGTTTGAACGAGACTTTGATTGTGGGCCTTCACACGGTTTTCCTCATGCTTTGCATTCTTTCTGTCAGAACCATCCTCGCAAACGGCTTCCAGGTTCAATCGGCGGCTCAACTCATTCGTTCGTCGGGAAGCGTATAGATGACGGCGCCGGTCCCGCACCAGCTGTGGGTGCGCATGAGCAGGCGGTAGCCTTCCAGGTTTTTCCGCATCCAGCTGGCGGTGCGCCAGATCCCGTCGGCATTGTGATAGACGGTGACCGCAAGCACCGGACGGGCCGCCGTGAAGCTGGCAAGGCCACCCTTGAGCGCATCCAGTTCGCCGCCTTCGAGATGCAGCTTGACGAAACCGGGGACAAGACCGGCAGCATCGATGGTGCCGGTCAGGACATCGGCCTGGCCGGTGTCCGCAAACTGGGACATGAACCCGAGCCCGCCGTGAAAGCGGCGCGGCCGCGAGAACGCGTCGAGCGCAGTCCGCCGCAACTCGATGCGGGACCGGCGCTCATCGGGCAGGCTTGCGAGCCAGGCTGAATACTGATCCGCATTTGCCTGGTCCGGCTCGAAGGCGACGATACGGCTGTCAGGGCCGGTCGCTTCCAGAAAGGCCGCGGAGACACTGCCATGATGCGCACCGCCATCGAGAAGCAGGTCGTCGTCGGCCAGCGCCGCGCGAACCTCGGGAATGAAGAACCGATTCGAGTTGTCGACCGGTACGCCGGCGAACTGCCACTCCTGCCGCGCCAGCCGCCAGGCAAGAAAGCTCAGGTGATGGGCCCGGGACAGATCGTCCGCCCAGGCATCGAGGCATCCGGCGATTTCGACCATATCGTCCGGCGTCAGCGGTTCGGCGAACCAGCCATTGGACAGCGGATGGGCCGGGCGGAAGCTCTCGGCCACATCATAGAACGGCACCACGTGCCGCCAGCCCTG
>JAHJUC010000416.1 GCA_018829385.1 Alphaproteobacteria bacterium | reverse complement strand
TAACGTGCGGTTGGCATCGGGGGGAGGCAGCAACCAGCGTGGCTCCGCTGGCGGATTTGGCCGACCGCGAGGACGGCACGGTCCAGCCAGCCACCGGGACGACCTCGCAATCCGCAGCCGCCTGATGCATGTCGCGTTCAAGTGGTTTCACTTGAACGATACCGCACAGGCATCATCCCAAAGGGCGGAGGGGCGGGTTGGACAGCGGCCCGGGCCTGTGGCGAAGTTCTGCCCCGTCCTGCCTGCCCGCGTTCGGGTGTTTCACCGGAACGATACCGGACAGGCGGCACAAGGATGGGGAGAAGCTCCGTGCCGGAAACCACGCGACAAGCTTCCGCAGTGCTCTCTTGTCGTGGAGGCTGCCCGGGGCAACCCGGAAAACCCCGCGTGAGGCGAAAGCCCGTGAAGCGGAGAAGCGAAGCGGCCACTGCCTGTCGGATGCCGACATCATCCGGCGAAATTCGGGCCCGCGCGCGGCTAGAGCCGATCATCTTTAGATGGAATCGTTTGGACGCCGGAATTTCGCGATCTGGCTAGGAGCGTGAGGCGACGCGGCGCGAGCGCCGTTAGCCTCGCGCGACGCAGTCCAGAGCGCGAAAGGCCAAGTTCAGACGAGTACAATCGTCCTTTCTTGGCGAAACATCCGTGTTTACCAGGCTTGGACGTCTTTTCCGCGCCAGCGTCGTCAAAATCCTCGCACGATGCGCTGCATCGCGCTTGCGGTTTTTCCTAACTGGCACGAAAAATCCTGTCCACCAAATCGCTTCCAGCTAAAGATGATCGGCTCTAGCGCCACCCCGTGCATGCGCCTCGCATGCACACCCCAACTCTTCCCAGAGGCGCAGCCCGCGCGCGGCCCTCCGGACCCGGTCACAGCCCAAAACCCCGGCGGCAGCCCGCGCGGGGCCAAAGGCGCGTCCGTCAGCTATCTGGCACGCGATTTGGCCGCCGATTTGGCCTTTGCCGCAATCGTGCTAATCCGGATCTCAACGGGACCGACCGGATCGGTCCGGCGGCCCAGGGGAAGAGGACATGGACAAGCTCTCGGTCATGAATGCCTATTGCCGCATCGTCGAGCGCGGCAGCCTGGCCCGCGCCGCCGACGATCTCGGCGTCTCGGCGGCGTTGCTCAGCCGCGAACTGAAGCTGCTCGAACAGAGCCTCGGCTGCGTGCTGCTGACCCGGACCACCCGCGCCATGTCGCTCACCGATGCCGGGCGGCTCTATTACGAGCAGTCCCAGGCCATCCTCGATGCGGTCAGCCGCTCCGAGGACCGCATCCGCGAGAGCGCCGGCGCCGTCCGCGGCCATCTCAAGGTCAATGCCTCCAGCTCCTTCGGCCAGATGGTGATCGCGCCGTTCCTGCCAAGATTCCTCGAAAGCCACCCCGATCTCACCTTCACCCTGTCGCTCGACGACCGGGTGGTCGACATGGTCGAGGGCGGCTTCGACGTCTCGATCCGCATCCGCGCGGCGATGCCGGATTCGGCGCTGGTGGCGCGCCGCATCGGCACCGCCCGGCAGCGGATTTTTGCGAGCCCCGCCTATCTGGACCGCGCCGGCACCCCCGCCACCCCGGACGACATCGGACGCCACCGGATCATCGGCTTCCTGCTTGCCGATCACCTGACCGGCTGGAGCCTTTCCGGCCCCGGCGGCGAGAAGACCATCGCGGTCGATCCCGCCGTCAAGGTCGGCAACAGCCTGGTGCTGCGCGACCTGCTGATCGCCGGCCACGGCATCGGCACCCTGCCGGATTTCGTCTCCGACGAGGCCGAGGCGCGCGGCGAACTCGTCCGGGTGCTGCCCGAGTGGGAGCTGCCTGCGCCGGAGATCTTCGCCGTCACCGCCTCGCGGCTCGGCATGGACGCGCGGGTCACCGCCTTCATCGAGCATCTCCGCGCCGCCCTCGATCGCCATTCGTAACGCCACGTAAACAATCCTTTGCCATCCGGCGGCTTATTCGATCGCCGCCAATGGCCGATCCTCCCGGCATCCAAACACCACGCCGGAGAAGATCCAATGACCCGCATTCTCGTTCTCTACTATTCCAGCTACGGCCATGTCCGCGCGCTCGCCGAAGCCGAGGCCGAAGGCGCGCTTAGCGTCGCCGGTACTTCCGTCGACATCCGCCGCATCCCCGAAACCGTGCCCGAGCCGGTGCGCCGCGCCGCGGGCTATGTCGACGACGACACGCCGGTGGCCACCCCCGCCGATCTCGCCGCTTATGACGGCATCATCTTCGGCACGCCGACGCGCTTTGGCATGATGGCCGGGCAGATGAAGCAGTTTCTCGACCAGGCCGGCGGCCTGTGGGCCCAGAACGCGCTGGTCGGCAAGGTCGCCGCGGTCTTTGCCTCCACCGGTTCGCAGCATGGCGGCCACGAGGCGACGCTGCTGTCGACCCAGATTCCGCTGATGCATTTCGGCATGCTGATAGCCGGTCTGCCCTACACCTTCGCCGGCCAGACCTCGGGCGAGAGCATCATCGGCGGCGCGCCCTATGGCGCCGGCACCATCGCCGGCGCCGACGGATCGTTGCAGCCGACCGCCACCGATCTCGCCGGCGCCCGCTTCCAGGGCGCCCATGTCGCCCGCATCGCCGCCCGGCTCGCCGGCGCCGATCTTGCCAGGGAGGCAGCGTGATGGCCCGGCTCACCATCGACTTCTTCCACGACGTTGTCTGCTGCTGGTGCTTCAACATCTCCTCGCGGATGCGCAGCCTGGCGGACGAGTTCGATCTCGACATCCGCCACCGCAGCTTCGTGCTGCAGTCGAGCCGCGAGGAGATGGCCGAGCGCTGGGGCACGCCCGCCGAGGCCCGCGAGACCATTCTCGGCCACTGGTCGGTCTGCCGCGAGGCGAGCGACCGGCCCGACCTGATCGATGTCGAGGCGATGCGCATGGCCCGCTTCGACTATCCGCACGGCTTTAACGCGGCCCTTGCCTGCAAGGCCGCCGAGGCGATCGGCGGGCAGGCGGCGCACTGGGACCTGTTCGACCGCATCCAGCTCGCCCATCTGACTGAGGCGCGCGACATCGCAGATCCGGACGTGCTTGCGGAAGCCGCCCGCGACATCGGGCTCGATGCGACAGCCTTCGCCGCCGCCATCGCCGATCCGGAGACGGCGCAAGCCGTGCAAGCCGACCGCCGCGTCGCCCGCCTGCTGCAGGTGCGCACCATCCCCGCCCTGATCATCCGCGACACCGGCGCCAGGCTGGTCAACGGCCCGCTCGAGGATCTGCGTGCGCAACTCCGCGCCGCCACCCGCCTCACCGCGTGAGCCTGAAAGGACTAGAACATGAAACCTGCATTTCTCTGCAGCAACGATCGGCATCATCGCCCCATTACATTTGGCCTGTCGTGCGATCTGCCACCCGGACTGATGCGCCACATCGAGCTCGATCCCTGGCCCACCAGCCTGCGCCTTTCCCCTGCCATCCACTTTGATTGACCAAAACCAGGTGCTTCATGCCCAAAGAAATCCCGACCCTTCACATGCTGTGTGGCAAGATCGCTGCCGGAAAATCCACCTTGGCCGCACGTCTCGGT
>JAHJUC010000004.1 GCA_018829385.1 Alphaproteobacteria bacterium | reverse complement strand
ATAGCCGGTGCGTGGAAATTTCTGCGGCCGCATGCCGTGGATGTCATGGGCGTTGGGGATCTCGATGATCTTGTCGCATTTCATCACGTCGCAGCGGACGCGCGCAACGCGCGTGTTGGCCTTGTCGTTCATGAACAGATAGCGGCCGTCATAGGTGCCGTCGGTGAAGGACATGTGCGGATGATGAAGGTCGCCATTGTCGTAGGTTTTCATGCCCTTGGCCGCGAGAAACGTCTTGGTCTCCTCGGTCAGGCCTTCGGTCAGGATCTTCAGGCTCTCGTTGGTCTGGCCCCAGCCCGTGGCCGAGCAGCGGTTGAACACCGGTACCCGCATCAGCTCGCGCATCGACGGAAAGCCGAGAATGCGCAATTCACCGCTCTGGCCCGACGACCAGAACCCGTAATAGGGATCAAGCTCACCCGGTTCGAAGTTCAGTTTCGGTGTCGAAGCATGCGCCTTGCTGACGAACGCACCGCTGAGCAGTTCGGATCCCATTCCGGATCCGGCAAGGAAGGCGCCACCTGCCGTGGCGGTCATCAGGGATCGCCGTGACAGGCCTTTTCGTCTGGTTTCTTCTACTGACATATGCTGTCTCCTTCAGGTTGATGGTTGTGGTGTGGAGTTGGTTCCCACGCGCGGCTGCCCGATGCCGGTGGATGCCGGAGCGATGGGATCGAGACCGTTCTGCTTGCGAAACTTCGCCCGCTTGGCTTCTGTCTTGATGCACACCGGGCACTTGGTGGCGCTCTGGTAGAGCACCTGGCAGTGCAGGCACTGCAGGCATTCGTTGGGATTGATGTTGCCTTCGGGATGGATGGCCTGAACCATGCACTCCTTGGCGCAACGCTGGCATGGATCGCCGCATTCCTTGTAGCGCTTGAGCCAGTCGAACATCCGCAACCGCGCAGGGATCGCCAGCGCCGCGCCGAGCGGGCACAGGTAGCGGCAGTAGAAGCGCTCGATGAACAGGCCGGCGCCAATGAGCACGGCGACGAACAGGATGTACGGCCAGCCACGCTGGAATTTCAGGATGATCGCGGTCTTGAAGGGTTCGATCTCCGCATAGCGCTCGGCCATTTCCAGCGAGTACAGCGACAGCCCGAACAGGCCGAGAAAGATCATGTACTTGATCGGCCACAGGCGCTCATTAAGGCCCCAGGGAACAGCGTATTGCGGGATCTTGAACAAGCGGGCGATCTTGTTGGTCAGTTCCTGCAGCGCGCCGAACGGGCAGAGCCAGCCGCAATAGACGCCGCGGCCCCAGAACAGCAGCGACGCCGCCACCGAAAACCACAGGATGAACACCAGCGGGTCCATCAGGAAGGCCGACCAGGAGAAGCCCGCCATCACCGCCGAGAAGAATGCCAGCACGTTGACCACCGACAATTGCGCATTGGCGTACCAGCCGAGGCCGACCAGCGTGAACACCAGGAAACCTATGCGGAACCAGTAGGTAAAGCGCTCATGCCGGGTTACCTGCATCTGGAAGAAGAACACACCGGTCAGGATGACCAGGGCCGCAATCAGGACCACGACCTCGACGCGTTTCTGCAGCCAGACCCGCTTCCACAAATGGCTCAGCTCGCTGGTGTCGGACACCGCCACGTCACTCTGGATCTGCGGGTTTGCGACGGCGGCCGTTTCGACCGCGAGCTCCTCTGTGTGGCGGTCCGGAATGCGGTAACCGAGATCAAAGGTGATGAAGGTCTTGTCGATGGCACCAACGGCGCGCTGGACCAGGAGCTGAAGCCTGAACGGCTCTGTCGGATCAAATTCGCTGTCGGCCTTCACCTTGAAGATATCGAGTTCGGTGAACGACGGAGCATCCTCCGCGGCGAGCTTGCCAATGCGCTTGTGCTGCTTGTCGTGGAAACGAACCGCCGTATCGCCCTGGATCAGCTGGATGCGGTCGAAGATGCCGCCACGGACATAGCCCGATCCCTTGAAGGAGTATTTGCCCCGGCCGACAACGAGGATCGCCTGGTCGCCCTCATCGAGCCATTCGAGCAGGTTGGCGTATTCATCGTCGCCAAGCAGAGTGCGGCCGATCTCCGGCGCGCTGACCAGCGCCATGTACATGTCAATGAATGTATCTTCGGGCGCGCCCTTTTCCGGGCGCTTGATGGCGCGGGCGTCACCGGTCTCCTCGAATGCCGTGTTGACCTGACCGATGTCGAGCCGCAGGCTGCGGATAGACCCGTCTCCGGCAAGCGTCTGCCAGTCGGATATGGCGACGTCGTCACCGCTTGGCATTGCGAGCGATTTCGTTGGTCCCGAGCTCGCCAGTTCGGGCTCAAGGCCGCCAAGGCCAAGAGAGCGCGCCACTTTCAGCCCTGCCCGGACGATGGAATCGTCAATGACGATGATGGTCACGGTGGCGCCCGAAACGATGTCGAGATCATGCGCCGAGCCGCCGGCGGCGGCCTCTGCGATGAGATCGAGTCCGGCGTATTTTTCTGTGACCTCGGTGATCCTGGATTCGGGAATGCCGATCAGCACGATCGGTTCGGAATGCTTTACCAGACGGACGCCGGTCACCTTTGCATTCTCATCGACCCCCATGAGGGTGTGGATCGGCTTGCCGGAATAGCCAGTTGTTGTCACAAAGTCCGAAGTCAGGAAGACATAGCCGACGACCCTGCCGTCTTTCAGGGCTTCGACCACGGGAATGTCCGACCGCAATTGGCCGTATTCGGTGGCGCCGGGAACGATCTCGCCGACATTCGCCTTTTCCAGAAACTTCATCACCAGCGGTTCGGCCCGCGCCACGCCGGCGGCAAGGAGAAGGCTTGCCAGCATCGCAAATGCTGCAACCACCAAACTGCGAACGCTGATAGGCTTGGGCGTCATGTCTAAACTCACTCGGTCATTTCCCGGGTGAACCTAGCCTCGTGGCCTGGCGACCTCTTTGCATTTGCGCAAACTCGCAAATGAAACGCGCCCGGAAACTCCAACACTATCAATATATTACATTGTTTATATGCAATGTTATTGGTTGTGCATCTTGCTCGGGACTCTTGCCTGCATCCGAACGAAATGCTTTCTGCTTCAGCTCAGGCAACGGGTTGGCCAAGCAGAGATACACTCTTGCACTCGCATGATCGGTCGGCATGCGGGGGACAGACAGTACCCGCGCCTTTGCGCGACAAGCGTCAGCCGGATGTACACCGCTGATACAGCTTCAGGATTTACCGAAAGAATCGGGGATCGACATTGGATAACTGGACTGAATTTTCGTTGGCGTTGGCGGCTTTTTTCGTGCTGCACGCGGTGCCGGTTCGGCCCGCGGTCAAGTCTCATATTGTCGGCCGCTTCGGAGCGCGGACCTTCTCGATTGCCTATTCGATCGTGTCAGTCCTGGCGCTGGCCTGGCTGATCGTCAGTGCGGGCCGAGCACCGTATGTGGAAATCTGGCAACCGGCGCCGTGGCAGTCGATTGTAACGCTCGCGGTGATGCTGCTTGCCTGCATCGTCTTCGCGCTCGCCATCGGGCGCCCCAATCCCTTTTCCTTTGGCGGCTCCAGGAAAAGCACCTTTGATCCGACGCGGGCCGGAATCGTCCGCTTGCACCGGCATCCGCTGCTGGTGGCGCTCCTGCTGTGGTCCGGCTCGCATGTCCTGCCCAACGGGAATCTCGCGCATCTGGTGATGTTCGGCATCTTCGCCGCCTTCACCCTCGTGGGCATGCGGCTGATCGACCGGCGCAAGAAACGCGATATCGGCCAGGCGCGCTATCAGGACCTGCTGGCGGACATGCGCCGGGCGTTCCTTGCGGATAGCTTCCGGGGGCAAAGCCTGTTGGTGAGGCTGTCCGCCGGCTTCGCGTTGTTTGCAATCTTGCTGGCGCTGCATCCCGCTGTGATCGGGGTGTCGCCGCTGGCGGCCATTCTCTAAGGCCTGGCGGACCGCCGCGGCATGACGAGCGCCGGACCGACGACAACTGCAAAGCCGCAGAATGCCACCATCCATGCGAAAGCCGCGACGTGAAGGGAAAGACCTGTATGGCTGTCGGTCACGGCCGCGAGAATGCGCGCGACCGCTGCTGCCAGCACCGCCAGGAATAGGAAGCTGACGGCGGGACCGGCGCGCAGCGCCTGGCCGGTGTGCCCCAGCGACGCACGCACCATCATCGCCAGGGTCATGCCGCCGACAGCGCCGACCCCGAGCGCGTGCACGCCGGCAAGCGGCGAGACATGCTCCGGCAAGAGAATGGCCGCAGCAATCAGGGCAAATCCGACGGGTACAAAGAGATAACCGGCATGCAGGATCCAGACCAGCGGATCGCGCAAGGTGCGGTCGCCGGCCCAGCGCCCGAGCCGAATGAAATGCAGCAAGGCTGCGGCGGCCATGGTTACAGCGGCGCCGAGTGACTCCGGAAACGCTGTCCACACACCCAGGGCCGCTATGCCCAAAGCAATGGAAACCATGTCGAAGCGCGAAAAGGCCGCAGGCAGGCGACCGGGATTCTCGCGCACCAGCCAGTTGCGGGTGAAACTCGGAATGACTCGGCCGCCAATCAGCATGATCAACGTGATTGCGGCGAGCGCTGCCAGCCGGCGGCTGATATCGGAGACGCCCACAAAATGCGCTTCCAGATGAAAGGCGATGTTGGCAGCTGCCAGGACCAGCAGGGGCAGCAGCACCTTCAGGTTTCGCCAGTTCGCGCCGGCGATGATTTCACGGGCAATCACGATCGCCACTGCGATCAGGAAGGCGGAATCCACGATCAGCGCCCATTGCCAGCCGATATGCGTTGAAAACGTAACCGCGACCCGTCCCGCCAACCAGAGCAGAAGCAATGCCAGGAGGGCGTTTCCCTGCAGCGGCATGCGGCCGGTCCAGTT
>JAHJUC010000415.1 GCA_018829385.1 Alphaproteobacteria bacterium | reverse complement strand
GTGGTTTCGGGTTCGCGCAAGGTGCTGACGTCGGTGCGTGAAGGCGAAACGGCGTTTCTGGTCAACACCAGCGAAGTCATGCCGGGCGATTTCACCCGCAATGCGGATTTCTCGCTGCCGACCGAGCGGTTGAAGCGGGCGATCGTCAAGGCGGCCGGAGTTGAGCAGACCAGTTTCTTCAATGCCACGCTTGCCGCAACCCGCCTGTTCGGCAATGCGATAGCGGCCAACATGTTCATGCTGGGAATGGCATCGCAAAAGGGTGCATTGCCGCTGACGCCTTCATCGGTCGAAGAAGCCATCCGGCTCAATGGCCAGTCGGTGGTCATGAACATCGCCGCCTTCCGCTGGGGCAGAAAGGCGGCACACGATCCCCAGTCGGTGCAGACGCTCGTTTCAGATCAGCTCATCGAAGCTGACGCAGCCGTCGAGGAAACGGTTGCCGAAATCATCGACCGGCGCGCGGAATTTCTGCAGGGCTACCAGAACAAGGCCTGGGCAACCAAGTACCGTGAAACCTTGCAGCCGCTTGTTGAAGCCGAGGAACTGGCGTCTGGCGCAGCCGGTCCTGTATCTGCGGCCGCCGCCCGGTCGCTGTTCAAATTGATGGCGATCAAGGATGAATATGAGGTGGCGCGGCTCTACAGCGATGGCAGCTTCAAGCGGCAACTCGGCAAGCAGTTCGAAAGCTATGACAGGCTGGAATACCATATGGCGCCACCGGTACTGGGCCGGAAAGACAGCAAGGGACATCCTGTAAAATCCTCATTCGGCCGCGGAATGGCGGCGCTGTTTCCGGTACTTTCGGCGCTCAAGGTTCTGCGCGGCACGCCACTTGACGTGTTCGGTTACAGTACCGAACGGCGCTGGGAGCGTGAGATCTTGTCAGGTTTCATCGGGGAGATGCGGCAAATGACCGACGTTTTGCGTAAAAACAACCTTGATCAAATTGCGGATTTTCTGTCTTACCCAATGAAAATCAAAGGTTACGGGCATGTAAAGAAGCGAAAATATGAAGTCGTTTTTTCCGAGAAAGAGAATATTAAGAATTCAATTCTTGGTGGTTCTGCAGATATTAACGCAATTGCTGCGGAGTAAGGATTGATCGCAATTCACTTATATCTAATTTTTAACTTGTTAACTCAAAACCGGGAATCGGCAATTCGTTGAGATTATTGCTCAAAATCGACGCGGGATAAATGTGTTCTTAATCTCCCCCTGATAGGTTGCTGTCTCAGATTCACGGATTTGTGTTCATGCAGCCGGCAGACAACACATCATTTGCAGACGAAGTGCGTCTGTCGTTTGTCGCCTCGCTTTACCAGAAGCGAGGTACGCTGGCTGCTGGCATGGTGGCGCATCTTGTCACGACCATGACAATCTATCTGCGCCTTGACGATCCGTTTTATCTCTATGCCGCTCTGGCCCTTTTCATTACCTGGTTCGCGCGTACGCTCGATATGATGAGCTTCGACCGGCAGGACAAATCCACTTTCAAGCTGGCCGATACCCTGCGGTGGGAGAAGCGCTATGTGGCAGGTTCACTGGTTGCCGCCTTCATTCTGGGAACCGTCTGCGGCCATGCGCTGGTTGTCGCCCAGGATTCTTTTGCGGAACTTGCTGCGATCTCTGTCACGATTGCCACCATGATCTCCGTGGTCGGGCGCAATTTCGGCTCGAAACTGAATGTCGACATGATCATTCTCGCGGCCTGCCTGCCGATGATGGCCGGCTTCTTCATGGCCCGTGATCCGTTCATGATTGTACTCGCGGTGCTGCTTCTGCCGTTGTTCCTGACGACGCGTTCGATGGCAAATGGTGTTCGCGACTTCCTGTTCAATTCGGTCACCGCCGAGCGAAAGACCGCTGAAATCGCCGAAAGGTTCGATACTGCGCTCAACAACATGTCGCACGGGCTTTTCATGCTGGATGGTGAAGGGCGGATCGAGGTTGCCAACCGGAAGGCGCGGGAATTCTTCAGCATTGACAAGAACACCGACCTGACCGGTCGCGCCTTGAAGGCGGCTTTGCGGCTTGGAACGCGAAACGGCGTGATCGCCAAGGAAAACCTTGGGCAGATCAGCCAGCATCTCGATAGCCTGGTCAGCGGGCGCGATGATCGCGCGCTTGTGCGTTTTGACAAGAACACCTGGCTGGAGTTCAGCGCCCGTTACCGCGGTGAAAAAGGCGTGGTCCTGATTTTCGAAGATGTATCGGAGCGTATCCAGTCTGAGAAGCGCATCCTGCACATGGCGCGTTTCGACAATCTGACCAACCTGCCCAACAGGTCGTGGTTCAAGGAAGTCGTGGGCATCAAGATCGCCAGCGCCAAGCCTGACCAGCAACTGGCACTTGCCGTTCTCGACATTGATGACTTCAAGCATGTCAACGACTCGATGGGCCACGTGAATGGCGACAAGCTGCTGAACGCGATTGCCAACAGGCTGCGTTCGCTGTCGCGACAGAAATTCGTTGTCTCGCGCTTCGGCGGTGATGAATTCGTGCTGTTCCTGCCGGAAGTAAACGGCCTTGATGATCTTCACGCAACCATGGACCACGTGATCGACACGTTGCGCGGCACCTATATCATCGATGGCCACAAGCTGTTTATCAGCCTGTCAGGCGGGGTGGTCATGGCGCCGGTTGCCGGCGTTCAGCTTGAGGAAATGCACATCCAGGCAGATCTTGCCTTGTACGAGGCCAAACGCCGCGACAAGAACCGCTGGACCCTGTTTGAAGATTCGATGGATCAGCGCTACTCGGCACGTCAGGGTATGAAGGCCGCCCTTCGCGAAGCGATTCGGACCGGGGCGATGGACCTGTTCTACCAGCCGATGTTCAACCCGCAAGGCACCCGGATTGTCGGCGCCGAAGCCCTGTCGCGCTGGATCCATCCGGAATTGGGTCCGGTATCGCCGGCTGTCTATATTCCTCTTGCCGAGGAAATGGGAATCATCAGCGAGTTGACGCGGTGTGTGATCGATCGCGCTGTCCAGGATTCGGTCAACTGGCCAGGCAACCTGCAGGTCTCGGTCAACCTCTCGGCCCACGACCTCAATGATCGCAGTATCATCTCGGTTATCGCCGACGCGCTCGACCGCGCCAACCTGGCGCCCGGCCGATTGCAGCTGGAGATTACCGAAAGCGGTCTCATGAATGATCTGAAGACAGCCCGGGAGATCCTGACGGAACTCCGCTCGATGGGCATGTCGATCGCTATCGATGACTTCGGCACAGGCTATTCCAGCCTGAGCTACCTCGACATGCTGCCGCTGAACAAGGTCAAGATCGACCGATCCTTTGTCCGGGACCTGACCAAGGATCCGAAGAAGCTGAAGCTGCTGCGCGGTGTTGTCCATCTGGCCCGTGAGCTTGGGCTCGAAGTGGTCGTCGAGGGGGTCGAGACCGAAGACCAGCTGGCGATGATCAGCGAGAACAATTGCGCCGACATCATCCAGGGCTATATTTTCGGCACGCCCATGCCCCACGGCTCGTTCATCGAGCTGGCAAACAAGCTGTCGAGCAACCCGCGGAAGCTGACCGTGGTGGGCCAATCCGACCCGAAGCGCCAGTTGGGCAACTGATCCGCGGCGGATTCCGTCGGCTGGCTTGTCCGAACAACCCCGAAACCTGATCGTCAATTCTTCCCGGCACTTTCTTATAGAGCCATTGTTTTTCTGTCTAAATTTTAGAGTTTGTTAACCTTAATAGATGGTTAACCTGTCTTTGGGGCCGGGTTGAGATTGATTAACACATTTTTAACGATAAGCTTTCCTCGTTCATCACGAAGGAGACTTGTCAGCAATGGTCAGCGCCGCTCAGGGCAGTATCACAGGGTTCAGCGCCAGCGTCATGCGCTTCCTTGAGAGCATCGAGTATCGCCGTGTCGACAACGCGGACGATCTCGAGGATGTTGCCCGCATCCGCTACAAGGCGTTCACCATGGTCGGGCTGGCGCCGCAAAACGGCGAGCTGCTGATTGACGATCTTGATTTCAAGCCCAATGCGCATGTGATGGGCATCTTCTTCGATGAACAACTGGTATCGACCATTCGCGTTCATCACGTGACGGCTACCCAGCGCGACAGCGTGGCGGTGTCGCATTTTCCGGATGTGATGAACCCGTTGCTGGATGCCGGACAGACATTCATCGACCCGGTCAGATTCGCGGCGGATCCGGATATCATGCGGGAATATCCCGCGCTGCCATACCTGACGCTCCGGGTCGCAACGATGGCGACAGACTACTTCCACACGGATTATTGCCTCTCGGTGATCAAGCCAAATCACCGGGCTTTCTACAAGCGCATCTTCAATTCACATCCGCTTGTCGAACCCCGATACTTTGCAAAATATGACAGCAATATCGAGCTGCACGCGTCCAATGCGCATGTCGAGCTGCAGAAGATCTATGACCGTTTTCCGTTCTTCAATTCCCAGCTGTGCGAGCGCCGGTTGATGTTTGCACCCCGGCAGGAATTGTACATGCCGCCGCTCACAATCCGGCCGACGGCGCGTTACGCACTCCAGCAAGCTTGAGGCGGATCGCGGATTATCGGACAGGTTTGGGCTGGTCGCTGCGGCTCCGCCGATCGGTTTGCCACCGCCCTGTGACCTGATGTCCATTGCACAATGGCCGGGGTTTGTGTAATCCGTCCATGAATTGCCAAATTGGGGAGCTACAGTATGGCTGAACAGATGAACGGTCCTGTCGAAACCGGTGCTGCCATGGATTATTCCGAGCACGACAAAACCTACTCGATGTTTCTAGCCGGGGCGAAATACGGAACGATCGTGATCGTGGCCCTGCTGATCGCCATGGCAGTGTACTTCTTTACCGGCGCAGGCGCGATTGCCAGTATCCTGGCGTTTGTCGTTCTGAGCATTGGCGGCAGCTTCCTCGCCCGTTGAACCGTTCGCAGCGTGTTGGTTACGGATTATTCCTGATCCGTTTCGGCTCGTCTCATCCTGTTTACCAGAGGAGGGGCTCTCGTGGGCGCCGTCGTTTTTATTGCCAAAGAATCCGATTCGCTTGAATCCCGCGTCGCCGCATCGCCGGAGACGGTGAAGAAAATGACCGCGCTCGGTCTGGAGGTTATTGTCCAGAAAGGCGCCGGTGAGAAATCCCGGATTGCGGACGAGGATTTTGTCGCGGCGGGGGCGAAAGCGGGAACCGCGGCGGATGCAAAGAAGGCCGATGTCGTGCTTCGCGTGCGACGGCCATCCGAAACAGAAATCAAATCTCTCAAGTCAGGCGCCATCGTGCTGGCGCAGATGGATCCCTACGGCAATGAAAAGGCGCTGGCAGCGCTCGCCAAGGCCGGCGTGACAGCCTTCGCCATGGAATTGATGCCGCGCATCACGCGCGCCCAATCGATGGACGTCCTGTCCTCGCAGGCGAACCTTGCCGGATACCAGGCCGTGATCGAGGCCGCACACAGCTTCGACCGCGCGATGCCTATGATGATGACAGCTGCAGGCACCGTGCCGGCTGCCAAGGTGTTCGTGATGGGAGCCGGCGTTGCCGGCTTGCAGGCGATCGCGACGGCCCGTCGTCTCGGCGCGGCCGTCTCGGCCACCGATGTGCGCCCGGCCGCCAAGGAGCAGGTTGCATCGCTCGGCGCCAAGTTCATTGCCGTGGAAGACGACGAGTTCAAGGCCGCCGAAACATCCGGCGGCTACGCCAAGGAAATGTCGAAGGAATATCAGGCCAAGCAGGCAGCGCTGGTCGCCGATCACATTGCCAAGCAGGACATCGTTATCACGACTGCGCTTATTCCCGGACGCCCGGCGCCGAAGCTGATTTCCCGCGACATGCTCAAGAGCATGCGTCTGGGTTCGGTGGCGGTTGATCTCGCGGTCGAACGCGGAGGCAATATCGAGGGCTCCAAGCCGGGCGAAACGGTGACAGTCGATGGCGTCACGGTGATCGGCATTCTCAACATGCCGGGTCAGATTGCGGCGAGCGCCTCGCTGCTTTACGCCAAGAACCTCCTGACCTTCCTCGACACGATGATCGACAAGGAAACCAAGACGGTTTCGGTCAATCTTGAGGATGAACTGGTCAAGGCAACAGCGCTGACCCATGGCGGTGCAGTCGTTCATCCCGCCTTCGGCGGTGAAACAAGCAAGGGAGCAGCGTGATGGCAGGGTCCGTACTCGATACCGCTCTTGAAAACCTCGAGCAGGCAGTAAGCGCGGTCCGCGCGGCTGCGGAAAGCGCCGGCCCGGCAGGTGATGGCGTGGCTGCGGCGGTGCATGCCGCCAGCGGCGGAGCGATCGACCCGTTCGTCTTCCGGCTTGCGATCTTCGTGCTGGCAATCTTCGTCGGCTATTATGTTGTCTGGTCGGTGACGCCGGCATTGCACACGCCACTGATGGCGGTCACCAACGCGATTTCCTCGGTCATCGTCGTCGGTGCGCTGCTTGCTGTGGGCGCGTCGCTTTCAGGCTGGGCGACCGGGTTCGGGTTCGTCGCGCTGGTGCTTGCATCGGTCAATATCTTTGGCGGGTTCCTCGTCACCCAGCGGATGCTGGCCATGTACAAGAAAAAAGAGAAGTGAGGGCCGGCTGATGTCAGAGAATTTTGCCGCATTCGCCTACCTCGTTTCGGGCGTTCTGTTCATCATGGCTCTCAGGGGCCTGTCACACCCGACCACAAGCCGGCAGGGCAATGCTTACGGCATGGCCGGTATGGCCATCGCCATCGTGACGACGCTGCTCCTGGCCAAGCCGTCGGCCGGCGGGTTGGCGATGATCTTGGCCGGCCTTGTCATCGGTGGCGGCGCGGGTGCCTACATCGCGCGCAAGATCGCAATGACCTCGATGCCGCAGCTGGTTGCCGGGTTTCACAGCCTGGTTGGCCTTGCAGCTGTTCTCGTGGCGGCCGCGGCTCTCTATTCGCCGCATGCTTTCGGGATCGGCGAGGTCGGC
>JAHJUC010000414.1 GCA_018829385.1 Alphaproteobacteria bacterium | reverse complement strand
CTGCTGGAGCTCAACGGCTACAAGACCCGCGTCTTCGAATTCGTCTCCGACGCGCACACGCCGAAAAACAACCTGATCGTCGCCGAAAAGGACGGCCGCACCGGCCGCGACCGCGAGGCGGTGCTCCGGCAGATCTCGGAGATCAAGACGATGTTCGGGATCGGGGAGCACTATCTCGAGGGGCTGCTCGGCCTGTGAGGGCCAGGCCTGTCTCGAACCCTCAGGCCGCGACGCGGTCCCGCATCAGTGCGGATAGGTGCGATTTCCGGTTCAGCAGGAATATCCCGAGAAGATCGGGATAGTTCGGTGGCACCGCGTCCCGCACCGAGGGGCGCACGGCGAGTGCCGCGCGCCAGGCCTGCACCTTGGGCTTGCCGGTCAGAATGCCGAAATCCGCGATCGTGTCGAACGTGTCGAAATAGCGGAACACCGGCCCGAAGACGGCGTCCACCAGACTGAATTTGCTGCCGGCGAAATAGGGTCCGTCAATGAGCTGCGCTTCCAGCCGGGCAAATTTCGCGCTGAGAGAGGTGATCCTTGCGGCAAACACGTCCGCGTCCACTGCGGCATAGAAACCGGCGATGTCGTTCAAAACGGAGGAGCCAAACTCGATCCAGCCGCGGTGCTGCGCGCGGGTCATCGGATCGGCCGGGTGCAGCGGCTTCGGCTGGGTCTCTTCTAGATACTCAAGAATCGCCGCGGATTCGAAAACCGACTGCTGGCCGACGGACAGGACCGGGGTCTTGCCCAGCGGCGAGATTGCCAGGAACCATGCGGGCTTGTTGGCCAGGTCGATATCGGTGCGTTCGAACGCCACGTCTTTCTCGGCGAGGGAAATGGCGGCGCGCTGGACATAGGGGCAGAGCACGTGGCTCATCAGGTGAAGCGTCATCGGGTATCCTCATGTGAATGCAACTGCATCTATATTGGCAGGGAATTAGCTGATGTCAATGTTGATGCACCTGCATCTTTCTGTATGATGCCGGCATGATCAAACCGAAACCCCAGACCGTCGCGGCATGGACCTCGCTGGTTTCCGCCAATCGGGTGCTGCTCGAAACCATCGAGGACGCGCTCAAGCGGGCGGATCTGCCACCGCTGAGCTGGTACGACGCGCTGCTCGAGATCGAAAGGGCGGAGCCCGGGGGCATTCGTCCCTTCGAGCTGAAGGAGCGGCTGCTGTTGCCGCAATACGGCATGTCGCGGCTTCTCGACAGGATGGCAAGGGCCGGCCTGGTCGATCGCGACGACGCCGAGGACGACGGCCGCGGGCAGGTGGTCAGGCTGACGCCGAAGGGCCGGACCACGCGGCAGGCGATGTGGCCGGTCTATGCCGGCGTGCTGACGCGCCGCATCGAGCCGCATTTCACTGACGCCGAGGCCGCGGAACTGGCGCGTCTCCTGCAAAGGCTCGGGGGCGGGCGCTAGGCCCGGCCTTCAGGCGCAAGCGCTTCGGCGAGATGATCGAAGACGGTGCGAATGCGGCGGCTGGTGCGCAGTTCGCGGTGCGTGACAAGCCAGATCGGCACCGGAAACGGTTCGATCTGCGGCAGAAGCCGCACGATACCCGGCGTTTGCGCGGCGATCTCGCGCATCTGGAAGCTGATGCCAAGGCCGCGCTTGACCATCTCCCACACCACCACCGAATTCTCCGAGGCGAGAATGAAATTGGCCTCGCTCACCGGCAGGCCGCGGCTTTGCAAGTGTCCGGCGAGCCGCGCGCCGTCGCCAAGGCCGATGAAGCCGGCCTTTGCCAGGTCAGCCGGATGACGCGGCATGCCGTTTTGGTCAACCCAGCTTTGTGCCGCGTAGAGATAGGCCTCGGATTCCTTGACATGCCTGCCGATCAGGTCGGGCTGGTCGGGACGGACATGGCGGATGGCGATATCGGCCTCGCGCCGCCGCAAGTCGCTGAGCGCGTTGGAGGCGACAATCTCCAGCGTGATCTGCGGCGCGGCCTGCCGGATGCGATGAACAATGTCGGGCAGGACATAGGCTGCAAAGCCGTCGGAGGCGGAGATGGTGACGCGGCCCTCGATCGACTGGGTCTGGCCCGAGGCCGCCAGAAGAACCGTGTCGGCCGCCGCACCCATCGCCCGGACATGTTCGATCAGGTCGAGGCCGGATTCGGTCAGCACCAGCGATTTTCCCAGCCGCTCGAACAGGGTGACGCCAAGGCTTTGCTCCAACGCCGCCACCTGCCGCGACAGGGTCGGCTGGGTCAGCCCGAGCTTGCGCGCAGCAGCGGAGAGCGATCCCTCCTCCACGGTGGTCCAGAACGCCAGTGCATGATTCCAGTCGAACTTGCTCATGTAAATTTGTATATCAAGACTGCAAATATTCGCAATTTCCATAGAGAAATCCCTGAGTGATAAGCAGCCATCGCGCTCCGCGGAACCACACGACCCGGCTCATCACAGCGCCGCATGCAACAGGACCGACGCCATGACGCCTGCAGAGACCACCAAGGCCAGCTTCTGGGACCGCTCGGCCCGGCGTTATGCCGCGCGGCCGGTCGCTGACGAGAAAGCCTACCAGACCACGCTCGAGTGCACCCGCGCATGGCTCAAGCCGACGGATCAAGTGCTCGAGATCGGCTGCGGCACCGGATCCACCGCGATCCGGCTTGCGCCGCATGCCGGCCGCATCACCGGGTCTGACATCTCGCCCGAAATGATCGCGATCGCCGAGGAAAGATGCAGAGAAGCCGGCCCGGGCAATGTCAGCTTTCTCTCCGCCGCGTTGTCCGATGCGCAGCTTGAATCGACCCTCTTCGACGCGGTCATCGCTTTCAACGTGCTGCATCTGCTTGAGGATCTGCCCGCGGCGCTGGTGCGCGCGGGCAAACTGCTCAGGCCTGGTGGTTTGCTGATCTCGAAAACCCCATGCCTTGGCGACATGTCAGTGCTGCTGCGGCTGGTCATCCCGGCGATGCAGCTGTTCGGCAAGGCGCCGCCGGTCAGTTACTT
>JAHJUC010000044.1 GCA_018829385.1 Alphaproteobacteria bacterium | reverse complement strand
TGATCGAACCCGAGGTGCGCTACATCTCCGGCGTCGACCGGATGACATCGACAGCGGCGGAGGGCTCGGCCACCGTGCGGCTTGAGTTTGCCGACGGTACCGACATGACCCAGGCCATGACCGATGTCGAAACCGCGGTCAAGGCGGTGGGCAATCTGCCCGAGGACGCCGAGGACCCGACCATCGCCAGATCGGTGTTTTTCGACACCGTCGCCAAGCTCGCCGTTTTCGGCAGCGCCGACGAGGTGGTCAAGCGCGCCTGGGCCAAGCGTATTCGCGACGACCTTATCGATCGCGGCATCGACAAGATCGAGTTCACCGGCCTGCGCAGCGCCGAGATCCGCGTCGAGGTTCCCGAAATCGAGCTTCGCCGCCTCGGCATGAAGATCTCGGACGTCTCCTCGGCGATCGCCGCCAACAGCCGTGACCTGCCATCGGGCACTGTGGAGGGCGCGGTCGACCGCCAGTTGCGCACCCTGGCCGATGCCCAGGGCGCCCGGGAACTGGCCGATGTGGAAGTGAAATCCTTCCCCAGTGGCGAGAAGGTGCTGCTTGGCGATATCGCCGACATCACCGACGGGTTCGACGCCGATGACACAAGGGGACTGGCCAGCGGCTCACCGGCCATCGAACTTGATGTCCGCCGCGCGCCGACAGCCGACACGCTGAAGACCGCGGCGATCCTGTCTGCCTACCTCGACGAGATCACGCCCAAGCTGCCGCCCGGCGTCGAGATCGCCACCTACGAAGTTGCTTCCGACGCGCTGTCGGCGCGGATCTGGCTCCTGGTCAAGAACGGTCTTGGCGGGCTGCTGGTGGTTGTGGCCATCCTGTTCCTGTTTCTCAATGCCCGCATCGCCTTCTGGGTAGCCGCCGGCATCCCGGTGGCGATGCTCGCCACCGTCGGCTTCATGTACGTCTTCGGCCAGACGATCAACATGATGTCACTGTTCGCGCTGATCATGATGCTCGGCATCATCGTCGACGATGCCATTGTGGTGGGCGAGCACACCGCCACACGGCTGCAGATGGGTGACGACCCGCAGACAGCGGCGGAGAATGGCGTCGGCATGATGTTCACGCCGGTCATGGCGGCAATGTCGACGACGCTTGCCGCCTTCGCGCCAATCCTGCTGATCGGCGACACCATCGGCCAGATGATGGCGGTCCTGCCGATGGTGGTGATCGCCGTGCTGGTGGCAAGCCTGCTCGAATGTTTCCTCATCCTGCCGGGCCACCTCGCCAACTCGCTCTCCGGCCGCAAGGCGCCCGGCTGGTCCTGGTGGCGCCAGTTCCTGGTGGCCCTGATCTTGATGGTGTTCCTGACCGGTCTGTCCGGTCGCCTGGCCGTCGATCTGGCCCTTGGCGCCAGCGACAATGGCTTGCGCTCGGCCGCCCGCGGCTTTGCCGATCTGCCGCAGTCTGGCCGGATGGCCGTCGTGGTTGGGTTGTCGCTGACGCTGGCGACGCTGATGGAATGGGCCCTGCTGGTCCTGCGCCGGCGCAAGAGCCGCACCGGTGATCGTGTCGAGGACCTGGGCGAGAGCCGGTTCCGCCGTGCCTTCGATCGCGGTTTCGATCTGTTCCGCGATGGCCCGTTTTCCCGTCTGGTGCAACTGGCCTGGACCTGGCGCTATGTGACGCTGTCCATCGCCGTCGCCATGGTCATGGTGCTGGCCATCGGCCTGGCCCGCTCCGGGCGCGTCGAGTTCGTCTTCTTCCCCTCGCCCGAAGCCGAGAACATTTCCGGCACCATCATTTTCAACGCCGGCCTGCCTGAACAGACGGCGCTGAAGGCAATCGCCGCCCACGAGGAAGCCCTGCGTCGCGCGGACAGGGCGCTGGCGGACAGCGGACCATCCTCGATCAAGGCGGTTTTCACCACCTTCGGCGCATCCAGCCGCAGCGGCAGCGCCACCGCCCGCATCAGGGTGCAGCTGACCACATCCGAGGAACGCGATATCCGCACGCCCGACATCGTCAATGCCTGGCGCAAGGCCGTGCCTGACATTGCCGGTGTGACGCGCTTCACTGTTGCCCAGTCCCGCGGCGGCCCTCCCGGCAGGGACATCGAGGTCCGTCTGCAGGGCGAACGCGTGGCATCGTTGAAAACCGCCGCTGCCGACGTGGTGGCGCTGCTGTCGGGCGTCAGCGGTATCACCGGGCTCGATGACAATCTGCCCTGGGGCAAGCCCGAACTGGTCATGGAGCTGACGCCGCATGGCGCGGCACTCGGCTTCTCCATCGAGGAGGTGGGCCGGCAGATCCGCAATGCGTTTGACGGATCGATTCCCTTCCGGTTCCCCCGTGGCGACGACGAAGTGACGGTGCGGCTTGTGCAAAAGCCGGCCTCGCACGGCTCGCAGGCGCTGCGCGATTTCGAACTGAGAAGTCCCGGCGGCACCTTCGTGCCCTTGTCTGAAGTCGTCGACATGACCGAACGCCAGGGCTTCTCCGCCATCCAGCGCCGCGATGGAAAGAGCACGATCTCCGTGACCGGCGATATCGACACGGCGGTCACGACCACCGGCGCCGTGGTCGATCAGCTGACGACCGGCGGCGGTCTCGACCTGATCGCGGCGCGCCATGGCGTGAGCTATTCCTTCGGCGGACGCTCCGAAGAACAGGAAAACGCCTTCGCCGACCTGCAGCTCGGTGTCGCCGTGGCCCTCAGCGTCATCTACATCATTCTCGCCTGGGTGTTTGCCAGCTACTGGCGGCCGATCGCCGTCCTGCTGATCATACCTTTCGGCATCGTCGGCGCGATTTTCGGTCACTGGGTGCTCGGCTACCAGCTGACGATCCTGTCCTTCATCGGCCTGCTGGGCCTGGCGGGCATCCTGGTCAATGATTCCATCATCCTTGTCGCCCGGCTGGAGGAGCGGCGCGCCGAGGGCGACAGCCTTGCCGAGGCCGCGGTCGGCGCCAGCCGCGACCGCCTGCGCGCCGTGCTGCTGACGTCGCTCACCACCATCGGCGGGCTTTTGCCGCTGCTCTATGAAACCAGCCTGCAGGCCCAGTTCCTGCTGCCGATGGCGATCACCATCGTGTTTGGCCTGGCGATGACCACGCTGCTGGTTCTGTTCCTGGTGCCTGCGCTGGTCGGCATCGGCGATGATGTCGCCCGCGCCTTCTCCTACATCTACGGCAGACGTCCGCTCGTGCAGCGGGCGTGAAGGGATTATGAGCGCCAGAAGCGCGGCAGGAACAGCACCAGCACGGTAAACAGCTCAAGCCGCCCGAGCAGCATTCCGGCCGAAAGCAGCCACTTCTGGACATCGCTGAGCGACTGGAAGTTGCCGGACGGGCCGATGATTTCGCCCAGGCCGGGGCCGACGTTGGAGAGGGCCGTGCCTGCGCCCGAAAGGGCTGTAACAGTATCAAGCCCGGAAAGCCTGAGCAGGATCGCCAGCACCACGAACGAGGCCATGAACAGGAAGAAGAAGCTCATCACCGAGGCGATGACGCGGTCCTGGATCGGCTTGCCGTTGAAGTGGGCGCGAAACACGCCGTTCGGATACATCACCTGGGAGACATGCTGCCGGACAGCCTCGATCAGCACCTGAAAGCGGAAGATCTTGATGCCGCAGGAGGTGGAGCCGGCGCAGCCTCCGACGAACATGATGATGAAGAAGAAGGCCACCGCATGCGGCCCCCACAGGCCGTAGTCGGTCGAGGCATATCCGGTACCGGTGACGATGGACACCACGTTGAAGGCCGAATGCCGCAAGCCTTCGAGCCCGATATGGTTCTCGCTGAAATGCGCCATCATCCAGCCAGCGAGAATCGCGATGCCCAGAAAGCTCGTGAATGCCTTGACCTGGTCATCGGCAAGGATCGGCCGGAAACGTCCCTGCAACATCTGCACATAGAGCAGGAAGGGGATCGAGCCCAGAAACATGAAGACAATCGCGATCCATTCGACGCCGGGATTGTTGAAATATCCGATCGAAGCGTCCTTGGTCGAAAACCCTCCGGTGGCCACTGTCGTCATGGCATGGATCACCGCATCGTCCGCCGTCATGCCGACGGCCATGTAGGCCACCGCGCAGATCCCCGTCATGGCGATGAACACCAGCGTGATTGAGGTCGAGATCTGCGTGGCGCGCGGCAGGATCTTCTCGGCCGTATCGAAGGCTTCGGCCTTGAACAGCTGCATCCCGCCGATCTGCAGCATCGGCAGCACGGCGATCGCCATGACGATGATGCCGAGGCCCCCGAGCCATTGCAGCAGGCCGCGCCAGAACAGAATGCCCGGCGGCGCCGTATCCAGCCCGGTGATCACCGTGGCGCCGGTGGTGGTCAGGCCGGACATCGATTCAAAGAAGGCGTCGGTGTAGCTCGGCACCATCCCCGACCAGTGAAACGGCAGCGCGCCGAACGCCACCAGCGCGATCCAGGAAACCACGGTCATCAGCATCGCTTGCCGCGTCGACAGTCCTTTCGGGATGCCCCGGTTGGCGGCAAACAGCCCCAGCCCGACCAGCATCGTCATCGTGCCGGCGCTGGCAAAGATCATCCAGTCGTCATTCTCCGCCGCCAGGTCGACCAGCGCCGGCAACAGCATGGCGACGCCAAGCGTCGCCACCAGCAGGCCGGTCACCAGCATGACCGGACGGAATTCGGAAAAGGCGGTCAATTCAGTGTTCTTGCCATGCCCGGCAGGTCCAGCGAAAAGGCCGGGATCTCGACGTCGAACAGCTCGCCGGCGGCCGATTGCATCTGGTAGGTGCCGACCATGACGCCCGATGGCGTGTCCAGCGGACAGCCCGAAGAGTATTCGTAGGTGTCGCCCGGACCGAGCACGGGCTGCTCGCCGACGACGCCCGGGCCGCGAACTTCATCGATCAGGCCGTTCTCGTCGGTGATCTTCCAGTAACGGCTTTGCAGCTGAACGATCTGGTCGGAGTGATTGACGATGACGATCCTGTAGCCCCAGACATAGCGGCCGTCCTCGGGGTCCGATTGGTCCTCGAGATAATAGGGTTCCACCGTCACTTCGATCTCGCGTGTAAGCGCACGATACATCAGCCACTCCTTGCCACACTCATTCTACAGTGGGGCCCTTGCGTCAAGCATTCCGGCGATCTCAGAGCGCCGTGAAGGGCGCTTTATGTTGACTTGATTGTGATGATGTCCGCAAGCGACGGGGCGTGACGGGGCGGATCGGCCACGCTATCAAATGGGCCGGACAGGGAGGCTGCACCATGATGGACGGAACCGCACGCAAGATCATCCAGCCGGGTCTCGACCATGTTGGAATTTGGCTCGCCGCGCGCGGTGTGAAAGCCGATCATGTGACGGTCTTTGCCTGCCTGGTCGGGCTTGCGGCTGCCGGCCTCATCGCGCTGGGCTACATGATTGCCGCACTCCTGCTGATCATCGTCAGCCGGATCTGTGACGGGCTGGATGGGTCGGTGGCGCGGGCCTCGCGGAGGACCGATTTTGGCGGCTATCTCGACATCACGCTGGATTTCGTCTTCTACGGCGCCGTTCCTCTGGCCTTTGTCATCCATGACCCTGCAGCAAATTCGCTCGCCGGTGCGGCGCTGATCTTCTCGTTCTACATCAACGGCGCGAGTTTTCTTGCCTATGCCATCGTCGCCGAAAAACGCGGGCTCAGCACCCAGGCCCGCGGCGTCAAGTCGATCTACTTCACCACGGGTCTCGCCGAAGCCAGCGAGACCTACATCGTGTTTGGCGTCTTCTGCCTCTGGCCGGCATGGTTCGCGCCGGTCGCCTGGGTGTTTGCTGCCATATGCCTCTACACCGCGCTCTCGCGGATCGTGCAGGCGCGGGCCGAGTTCCCCAACGAGCCTTCAGAGACCTGAGAGCGCGCGATCGAAATCCTCGATCAGGTCATCGACATCCTCGATTCCCGCCGACAGCCTCAGCACCCCGGGACCGATGCCCAGCTCGTCGCGGGCTTCTTCCGAGAGGTTCTTGTGTGTCGTTGTCGCCGGGTGCGTGATCAGGCTCTTGGCGTCGCCGAGATTGTTGGACAGCTTGACCACTTCGAGCCTGTTCTGCATCGCGAACGCGGCCTGTTTGCCGCCCTTGAGCTCGAGCGCCACCAGCGTCGATCCGCCCTTCATCTGACGCGCACAGATTTCGGCCTGAGGATGGTCGGCACGGCCGGGATAGATCACCCGCGCGATAGCCGGATGCTCGGCCAGGAAGTCGGCCAGCCTTGCGGCGTTCTCGGTCTGCTGCCGCACCCTCAGCGGCAGGGTTTCGAGCCCCTTGAGCAGGGTCCAGGCGTTGAACGGTGACAGCGACGGGCCGGTGTGGCGGAAGTAGTCGTGCAGATGCTCGTCGATCCAGTCCTTGTCCGACAGGACAACGCCGCCGAGGCAGCGGCCCTGGCCGTCGATATGCTTGGTCGCCGAATAGGCCACCACGTGTGCGCCAAGTTCGAGCGGTTTCTGCATCAGCGGCGTTGCAAACACATTGTCGACCACCAGCTTGGCGCCGATCTGGTTGGCGAGCTTGGCGACGCCGGCGATGTCCACCACTTCCAGCGTCGGATTGGTCGGGCTTTCAAGAAAGAAAACCTTGGTGTTGGGCCGGATTGCCGATTCGAAATTGGCGAGCTCACGACCGTCGACCAGCGTGGATTCGATGCCGTATCTGGGCAGCAGCGTTTCCACCACCCAGCGGCAGGAACCGAACAGCGCGCGTGCGGAAACGACATGGTCTCCGGCCTTCAACTGGCACAACAGCGCCGCCGAGATCGCCGCCATTCCCGACGCCGTTGCCCGGGCGTCTTCTGCGCCCTCCATAAGGCACATGCGCTTTTCAAACATGTCGTTGGTCGGGTTGGCGTAGCGCGAGTAGACGAAACCGGGGTCTTCGCCCTTGAAACGCGCCTCCGCCGCCTCGGCGCTGTCATAGACAAAGCCCTGCGTCAGAAAGATTGCTTCGGATGTTTCGCCGAATCCTGAGCGGCTGGTGCCGCCATGCACGAGCTGGGTGGCGGGGCGGAATTGTCGGTTGCTTGTCATGATCTTCGTCCAACACACAAAAAAACCGGCTTGCGAAGTCGCGAGCCGGTTTTGCAACCCGACCTTTTTAGCGACTTGTTTAACGTGGCTGCAAGCCGGTCGGCCAAATCACCACGGGATAACGTCGCTTTTAGTGGGTTCCCGTGCTTGCGTCAATCGCTTTGCCTTGCCATCAAGAAGCCGGACAATCTGGAGCAGGTGGAACTTGGCAGAAGGCATTCTCTCCGATCGCGCAATTGGGGCGCTCTTCGAGGCTGGAAAGCTCCGTTCCGGCCGCGCTCTCGATGCGGACCAGGTCCAGCCGGCCAGCCTTGACCTAAGGCTCGGCGCCCGGGCCTACCGCGTGCGCGCCAGCTTCCTGCCCGGACCGTCCGCGCGTGTTGAAGACAAGCTCGCGCGGCTCAGCATGCACGAGATCGATCTTTCGGCAGGCGCGGTGCTTGAGACCGGCTGTGTCTACATTGTCCCGCTGCTTGAAAGCCTGGAGCTTCCCCCGGAGATTTCCGCCTCGGCCAATCCGAAGAGCTCGACCGGCCGGCTGGACATCTTCACCCGGGTGATGACCGATTACGGCCAGGAATTCGACAAGATCGCCGCCGGCTATAGCGGTCCGCTCTGGCTCGAGGTCAGCCCGCGGACCTTCCCGATCGTCGCGCGCACCGGATCGCGGCTGTCGCAGATCCGCTTCCGCCAGGGCCATGCCGTGCTGGGTGAGGACGAACTGTCCGACCTCCACCGCGCCGAAACGCTGGTCGCCTCCGAAACGCCGAATGTCTCGGGCGGCGGCATCGCGCTGTCGATCGATCTGATGGGGCAGGGGGACGACGCGCTCATCGGCTATCGCGGCAAGCACCACACTGCCGTGGTCGACGTCGACAAGCGCGCCGCCCAGGACGTGTTTGATTTCTGGGAGCCGCTCTACAACCGCGGCTCTGCCGACCTGATCCTCGACCCCGATGAATTCTACATCCTGGTCAGCCGCGAATCCGTGCACGTGCCGCCGCTCTATGCCGCCGAGATGACGCCGTTCGATCCGCTGGTGGGCGAGTTCCGGGTGCACTATGCCGGTTTCTTCGATCCCGGTTTCGGGCATACCGAAGCCGGCGGCGCCGGAAGCCGTGCCGTGCTCGAGGTACGCAGCCACGAGGTTCCCTTCATTCTCGAGCACGGCCAGATCGTTGGCCGGCTGATCTACGAGCGGATGCTGGAACGTCCCGCGGCGCTCTACGGCACGGGCATGGGATCGAACTACCAGGCCCAGGGCCTGAAACTGTCCAAGCATTTCCGCGCCTGAGAGCGTGTTCCCGGCAAGTCCGCTGTCCCGGTCACGACGGCCGGGAAATGCCTGACTGCGCTGCGCGCAATTCGGCCAGGTCGCGGCGGATTGCCTTGAGTTCTTCGAGCATTGCGCTCTGGTCCGATGCCATCGCTTCGCGGTTCGCTGTGGCCTCGGCTTCGTGTTCCTCCTGCATGGCCGACACGATGATGCCGATGAACAGGTTGAGCACGGTGAAGGTTGTGCAGGCGATGAACGGAATGAAGAAGGCCCAGGCCATCGGGTGGACTTCCATCACCGGACGGACGATGCCCATCGACCAGCTTTCCAGCGTCATCACCTGGAACAGCGAGTAGGCCGAAGCCGGAATCGACCCGAACCAGTCGGGA
>JAHJUC010000413.1 GCA_018829385.1 Alphaproteobacteria bacterium | reverse complement strand
GCGGATCTGGGCGCTCGCCTACTGGCGTCCCGCACCTGCCGGAGACCCCGATGCGGCCGCCCTCAGCCCGTTGCCGGTCGGCGCAACCATGGCGCTGGCCGGTCTGGTCGCCATCACCGTCGCCGCCGGCGTCTGGCCCGAACCTGTGATGGCGCTGGCCCAGGATGCCGCCCGCGGGCTTCTCGATCCGTCCGCCTACGTGCTGTCGGTCTTTCCCGTGGAGGCATCACAATGAGCCTGTTTCTGGTCAATGTGCTGTTGGCGCTGACCTGGTCGGCGGTCAGCGGTTCGTTCAGTTTCCTCAATTTTGCCTTCGGCTTCGTGCTGGCGATCTTCGCCCTGTCGCTGATCCGCGAGCAGGTGGGCTCCACCGGCTATTTCTCCCGCGCCCGGCGGGTGATCTCGCTGCTGCTGTTGTTTGTCTATGAGCTGGTGCTGTCGGCCTGGAAGGTTGCCGTGCTGGTGCTGTCGCCGCGCATGGATCTCAAGCCGGGGATCTTCGCCTATCCGCTCAGGGTCGATCGCGATTTCGAGATCACGATCCTGGCCAACCTGATCACGCTGACGCCCGGCACGCTGTCTGTGGATGTGTCGGAGGACCGCCGCATTCTCTACGTGCATGCCATCGACGCGTCCGATCCCGACGGCGCCCGGCGGGACATAGCCGAAGGCTTTGAGCGCAAGATCATGGAGGCGTTCCGATGATCAGCGTCGCCTCCATCTTCGACCACGCAGTCACCCTTGCCCTTGCCATCCTGAGCCTGTCGTTCCTGGTCACCATCTACCGCATCGTCAAGGGGCCGACCCTGCCGGACCGGATCCTCGGCCTCGACATGTTGGTCGCCATCGCCATCGGCTTCATCGCGGTCATCGGCATCAAGACCGGCTATACGCTCTATGTCGATGTGGCGATCGCGCTGGGACTGGTCGGCTTCCTCGCCACCGTCGCCTTTGCCCGGTTCGTGCTGTCGCGTGGCAAGACCGAGGACGATATCCTGAGCGAGGCGCGGGAAGCCGCGTCGGCGGCGCGGCGGCAGGCAAAGGCTGCGGCAAAGGCCAGGCCGGGATCCGCAGCCGGCGGAATGGATCCCGGGCCTGTGGCTGGCAAGACTTCGGGAAGGCAAGACAATGAATGAACTGGTCACACTGGTATCGGCGGCGTTCCTGGTCATCGGCTCGTTTTTCGCGCTGGTTGCTTCCATCGGCCTGCTGCGCCTGCCGGACGTCTATACCCGCATGCATGCCGCCTCCAAGGCCGGCACCATGGGCTCCTGCCTGATGCTGATCGCGCTGGCCATTCATGCCACCGATGTCGGAACCATGTCGCGGGCGCTGGCCGGGGTGGTGTTCTTCCTGCTCACGGCTCCGGTGTCCTCGCATCTTCTTGCCAAGGCCGCCTATGCGGTCGGATACCGTTTGCATGCGTCAGCGGTAATGGATGACATGAAGCCGAAAGATGAAGCATAGAGATAAGTAAATGTAGTTGAATATTTTCTGCAACCTAAAAATTCATTGCAGGGCCAAATTCGCGCCATGATTACATGTTTTTTATAAATTTGTGTAAATTTGTATTAATGAGGAGCAATTTCTACAAGAACTAGTACTTGTTTAAGGTGTAAAACAATGTAAATCCAACGCTGCGGCACGTCGTGCGGAATGTGCGTTATTTGTAACCATCTTGTTCCGAAACCCACACAGCTTGCATATTAGAAAGAGTTAGGACCAGACTATGACAGAAGCAAACAAGGACAATGGTGCGGATTTGCTCATCGAGCTGACCGCGGAAATTGTCGCTGCTTACGTGAGCAACAACTCCGTGGCGGCAAATGATCTTCCGAACGTGATCTCGCAGGTACATGCCGCACTCGGCGGTGCTACCACGATGACGGAAGAAATCGTTGAGAAGCCGAAGCCAGCAGTATCGGTTCGCCGGTCGATCCAGAACGATTATCTGATCTGCCTTGAAGACGGCCAGAAGTTCAAGTCGCTCAAGCGGCACCTGATGACCCATTACGGGCTGACGCCCGAACAGTACCGCGAGAAGTGGGATCTGCCGGCGGATTATCCGATGGTCGCTCCCTCCTATGCCGAAGCGCGGTCGCGCCTGGCCAAGGAAATGGGTCTCGGCCAGAAGCGCAAGCGCGGCAAGTAAGGGTCGGCGGCTCTTCCGGTTCGGTCGTCAACCCTCAGCCGGGAGCAGCAGCAACCAGTTCGGATCTTTGCATGGACGGCAGCCCGGACATGCGATCCTTGAAAAACCGTGGCCCTGGGGCCACGGTTTTTTCATGTAAACCGGCCGCAGGGCTGCGGTCGGGCCGGCCGCTGCCGGCGCCGCGATCACGGATCTGCGAGCATGTGAGGAAAAAAATCCTCACATTTCGGTTCAAAATTACCAAAAACAATGCAAAATCAACGCTAGGGTGTAGGGTGTGGGTGGCTACACGTCCCCATGGTCTGCATATCATGTAAGAAAATATTCCTATCAATGGAGATTTTCATCATGGTATCCCGACGCAAGACCTTGACCAGCGGCCCATCCGACACTCTCGTCCCCGAGCCAGCGGCCCGCACCGCCCAGGTCAATGCCCTGAGCGGCCCGGTGCTCGTCGACGCGACGACGATGGCGCTGGCAGCCCTTGCCGGCAATGCCGGTCTGAGCGCCTTGCCCGGTCTTGCCGGAGAGCCGGGAACAACCCCGGCCGGCGGTGGCGCGAAGCCCCGTCCGGGCGACCCGGCCGGAACCGCCACCTTTGTCGACATCCTGCGCTGCCGCGTCACCTGGCGGCTGGTGGCGGAGCTGTTTGCGGCGGCCTGCGAACGGGACCTGCCGGAAGGCGCCGCCCGCCGCCGGCCGCGCTGCCACATGCGGCAGATCGCCATGTATCTCAGCCATGTGGTGCTCTCGGTGCCCTACCAGACCATTGCTACCGCCTTCGGCCGTGACCGCACCACCGTCATGCACGCCTGTTCGGTGGTCGAGGATCGCCGCGACGATACCGGCTACGACCGCTTCGTCGAGCAGTGCGAGCGCTGTGTCGGGGCCGTCTTTGCGCCGCTGGGGCATGACGATGCCGGGCTCTGAGGTGCATCAGTCGCGCCGGGCGCTGGCCGCTCTCGTCGGCTTCCTGGCCCGCGGTCCCGGAACCGTGCCGCCGGCGGGCATCCCCCGGCATCCCGGCCGGGTTGAGTTGATCCGCGACGACGGCACGTCCCGAAAGGTTGATGTCCGGATCTTCAGCGCGGCGCTGGAGCGCGGCCTGGTCGTCATCGAGCCGTCTCCGCCGCCATCCTCCAGAACCGCCGCGCAATCCTGTAGGGCGACGCCTGAAGGCCGGGCCGCGCTCAAGCGCTGGCTTGCCGATCCCGACAGCGCCTTCCAGGACCAGCACCGCACGCTGGTCGCCGGATCCGATCCCGATCACGGCCAGCTGCGGATCAATCAGGACGAATCGCCGCTGGCGGCGCTGGCGCGGCTGAGGGGCAGGGGCGGCGCCCTGTTCCTGGAGCCGGCGCAGGTGGAGGCGGGCGAAAGGCTCAGGCTCGATTTCACCCGCGGCCAGATGCAGCCCTCGCTTGGCCAGAACTGGGAGCCGGTGCGCTACGGACGGTCAAAGGGCAGCGCCGGGGCAGCGGCGGAACTCGGAGAGGCCGCCATGTCCGCAAGGTTGCGGGTGGAAGCGGCGCTGGCCGAGGTCGGTCCGGAACTCTCCGGCGTCCTGCTCGATGTGTGCTGTTTTCTGAAAGGTCTGGCCGAGGTCGAGCGCGAGCGGCAGTGGCCGGCGCGATCAGCCAAGCTGATGCTGCGCACGGCGCTCGCAGCACTCGCCAGGCATTATGCGGCGCCGCGGCGAAAATGCTCTAGCCGGCAGCCCGCGCCGCCGCCGCATGCGCCTTGAT